>DATFSB010000194.1:0-3328 GCA_035262825.1 Gemmatimonadales bacterium
ACGTGCGCGAGCTCGCCAATCTGGTCGAGCGGCTCGCGATTCTCGCCGCGAGCGACTCCCTCACCGCCGACGAGGTGATCCGCGTGCTGCCGCACGATGCCGTCACCGTGCGGTCGGGCGATGGGGCGATGGGAAGCGCCACTGCTCCCGACGTTCCGCTCACCGATGCCCTCGACCGCTACGAGCGGCAGCTGATCGCCGCGGCGCTCTCGGCGGCCGCCGGCAACGTCGCCGATGCGGCGCGGCGCCTGGCAACCGACCGCGCCAATCTCTACCGGCGGATGAAGCGGCTCGGACTCGAAGCCCCCCGTCACCTCTCCGACTGAGTCTCACCATGCGTCTCTTGCTCATCTCCGCCGCGGCGCTGTGCGCGCTCCGGCCCCTGGCAGCACAGGACACCGCGATCGTCATTCACCCTGAGAGCGCCGGCCTGCATTTCACGCCACCCGAGCTGCCACACAGCGCGGTGCTCACAGTGGTGCGCGCCTACAACGCCCCTTCGACGACGCGGCTGGTCGGGCGGGCCAGCCTCCCGGCCGGCAACGTCTGGCGCGGCGACGTCGCCATCCGCAACGGGCCCGCCCTGATCGGCGGGCGGGTCGAGGGCGCCCTGCTGGTGATCAACGGCAACGCCGTCCTCGATACCACGGCGGCCGTCACCGGCGGTCTCACGGTCGTCGGAGGCACCGTCATCGGTCCGCGCAGCGGCGTCGGTGGGGAGATCCACGTCTACGCGGAGCCGCTCCCCTACCGCCTCGAGGGGGATACGCTCGTGTACGCGCCGGATCTGCTGCGCCGGCTCAGCCTCCAGGCACGCTACACCTTCGGCAACGCGACCTCGCGCTCCAGCCTCCTGCTCGCCACCAGCGGGACGTTCAACCGCGTGGAGGGTCTGCCGATCGTCGCCGGACCAACCGTCGATCTGGCACTGCGGCCCGGCCTCGGCTTCCGCGGCGCCGCGATGGGAGTCTTCCGCACCGCGCACTCGATCAGCGGCGAGTGCTGCGACCTCGGCTATCACGCCCGCGCCGAGCTGGTGTTCGGGAACCGCCGGCCGATCGGACTCACCCTGCGCGCCTTCGATCTCGTGAATCCGGTGGAGGACTGGGGACTGCACGCGAACGAAGTGGGGTGGGAGGCGTTTCTGGTGCGGCGCGATTACCGCGACTACTTCCGCGGCTCGGGTGTGGCCGCGCGGCTGGGGTGGCGCGTGGAAGCACCGCTCGATTTCTCGTTCGAGATCCGCCGCGAGCGCGAGACGACGCTGCGCACCCGCGATCCGTGGACGCTCTCGCGCACCAGCATCCCCTGGCGACCCAACCCGCCGATCGACAACGGGCACTACACCAGCCTGATGCCGGCCGTCACGCTCGATTCGCGCAACAACGCCGATCAGCCGTCGTCGGGATGGTACCTGTACGGCGGGCTGGAATTCGTGATGAGCGACGACGTCCGCCCCGTCCCGGACTTCCCGGGCGCGGTGCGCGACTCGACCGCCATGCTCGGTGAGTATCGGTCCACGCGGGCGTTCTTCGATCTGCGGCGCTACAACAAGCTGAGCCCGCAGGGACGGCTCAACTTCCGCCTCGTCCTCGCGGGGTGGGCCGGCGGCGACCCACTGACGGTGCAGCGGCGCCTCAGCATCGGCGGCCCAGAGCCGCTCCCCGGATACGAGTTCCGCCAGGGCGCCTGCAATTCCCTCGCGACCACGGGAGGCTTCGCGGGAACGCTGGTGGCGGCGTGCGACCGCGTGGTGACGGTGCAGACCGAATACCGCGGCCACATCAACCTGCGCGCGAACTACAACCCCGAGACGGGGCAGACGGGGGGCCTCGGGTACATGACCCGGTTCCTGCGCGGTCCCGACTTCGTCGTGTTCGGCGACGCCGGGCAGGGTTGGCTCGTCGGCAAGGGGCCCGGTCGCGTGCCCAGCGGGCAGCTGCCGCGACTCTCCAGCTGGCTTGCCGACCTCGGTCTCGGAGTCGACTGGGGCGGGTTCGGCGTGTACGTGGCGAAGGCAGTCAACGCGAGCCAGCCGCTGCGGCTGACGGCGCGACTGGAGCACCGCTTCTAGTGCGGCGCAGCTTCACCGCGGCCCTGACCGTATTGCTCGGGGCCCGGCTCGCGGCCCAGGCCGGACCCTCGCTCGCCGTCACGCGCGATGGCCCGGTGGCCCGCGTGCAGGCCCACGGACTGCTCGACGACGGCCGGTTCGTCGATCTCATGCGCTCGGGATTCCCGCTGCGCCTGCACTTCCGGCTCGAGCTGTGGCGCGATCGCTCGGGGTGGTTCGACCGCTTCCTCACCGGTGTCGAGTGGGACGCCGTCGCCCGCCACGACCCGCTGGCGGATGAATACGTGCTGATCTCCTACGGCGGCACGGTGAAGCGGTTCGCCACCTCCGCCGAGCTCGATTCGGCGCTCGACGTCCCCTACCGCGTCACGCTCGAAGCGCGGCAGGGCGGCCGGCTCTACCTCGTCGCCCACCTGGACGTGACGACCTTGAACGACACCGATCTGGAAGAGCTGACGCGCTGGCTGAAAGGCGATGTCACGCCCGCCGTCTCCGGTCAGGAGAACCTGGGGCAGGCGCTCGCGCACGGAGCCCAGCGCGCGCTGGTGCGCATCGCCGGGCTCCCCACGCTCAATTTGGAAGGACGATCAGACGATTTTGCGGAGCACGCGCCTTAGAGCCCTTCGAGCGTCCGCAGCACCGCCGCCCCGTAGAACAACCGGATATAGCGCGACTGGATCGCCGTAAGGCGGCGCACCGCCCACGACAGGTGCACGAAGTGCGGCTCGACGGGCGGGCGCAGCGGGTGCATCCCCACCTCTTCCGGCAGGAGATTCCCTTTGCGCGTATTGCACGTCGAGCACGCGGTGAGCACGTTGGTCCATGCGTTTGTGCCCCCGCGCGAGAGCGGGATGAGGTGATCCCGCGTGAGGCACTCGCGCGCCCGCAGCTGGTGCTGGTGCCGCGCACAGAACTGGCAGCGGTACTCGTCCCGGGCAAACAGGAAGGTGTTGGTCACCTGGCGCCGGAAGCGCCGCGGCACGTGGACGAACTTGACCAGCCGGATCACCGCGGGGCGCGGCAGCTCGAGGCGCGCGCTGCGCATCACCTCGCCCTTGTCCGCCTCCACGATCTCGGCCTTGCCGTCGATCACGAGGCGCAGGGCGCGGCGCACGGGCACCATCGTCAGGGGCTCGAACGACGCGTTGAGCGCGAGACAGCGCACGGGGCTCACTCTCGGCGAAAAAAGACCGCCTCGCTCACCGCGAACGGGCGGTGCTCAAATCCTAACCCTGGTCCCTAACCTCAGGCAAG
>DATFSB010000195.1:0-2933 GCA_035262825.1 Gemmatimonadales bacterium
ACGTGCTCCAGCTCGTCGGTGAAGCCGGTGTCGACGGCGATGCGGTCGGGGTTGCGCGCCGCGAGCTGCTGCAGCGGCTGCACGTAGCGCTCGTCGCCCTGCCCCAGGAAGATGTACTGCGCGTCGGCGGCGCCGAGTGCCCGGCCGTCGATCAGCAGGTCGAGCCCCTTCTGGGCCACGAGCCGCGCCGCCATGCCGAAGATCGGCGTGCGCGGGTTGGCGGCGAGCCCGAAGCGCGCCTGCAGCGCCTCCTTGCACTGCCGTTTGCCGTCCAGGCTCGCACCGGAGAACGTCGCCGCGATCTGCGCATCGTGCGTCGGATCCCAGACTTCGTGATCGATGCCGTTGACGATCCCGAACAGCCGGTCGCGCAGCTGGTGGAAGGTCTCCTGCAACCCGAACCCGCCGCCCGGCGTCTGCAGCTCGCGCGCGTGTGTGGCGCTCACCGTCACCACGGCGTCGGCGAAAGCGAGACCGCCCTTCAGCCAGTTGGCGCGCTCGTACCACTCGAGCACGCGCCAGGTGTAGAGCTCCCACGGCAACCCAACGTCGGGAATGGTCGCGGCGGGAAAGTGGCCCTGGTATCCGGCGTTGTGCACCGAGAGCACCGCCGGTACATGGCGGTAATACGGATGCCCTGCGAACGCGGTGCGCAGATAGACGAGGCTCAGGGCGGCGTGCCAGTCGTGCGCGTGCAGGATCGCCGCCCCGGGAGCGATCTGCGGCAGCGCCGCGATCGCGGCAAGCGAGAGAAATGCGTAGCGCCGGTAGTTATCGGGATAGTCGCCCTTTTCGCCGTACAGCTGCGGGCGATCGTAGAACCCGGGGTGCTCGATGAAGATGACATTGGCGCCGCGCACCCGGCCGCGCGGCCGGAACAGACGCGCCCCCTCGACGGTGGGGCCGAGCTGCACCGCGAACGGCTCCCCCACGGGCTCGAGCTGCTTCACGGTGCGGCGCACGGCGCGATACAGCGGCATGATCACCGTCGTGGGCAGGCCGGCCAGCGCCTGGTAGGTGGCGAGGCTGGCGACGGCTTCGCCCAGCCCGCCGGTGCGCGCCCACGGCCAGCATTCGGCCGCGAGGTGCACGATCGGGATCGGCTCCCCGGCATTGGTCTGCAGCACGGAGCGGCGGCGCGCGGGGGCGCGCGTGCTGCGCGACGTGCGGGGTGCGCGCGGCGCCTTGTTGGGATCACGGCGAACGGCCATGGTCCCGAAGCTACCAGAGTCTCAGTGCGGGGTCCATTCGGGACGACCGGTGAACAGCCCGTGGACGATGCCGATCTGCCAGGCAAGCAACAGGCCGAAGCCCAAACTGATGAGCCCGGACGCGAGCCGCAGCCTGCGTTGCCACGCCTCGCGCCGCCGCTCGGCGTAGGCGGCCGGCAATGTGATCAGCGCGGTTATCAGCATCATCCCGGCGACAGTGCCCAGCCCGAACACCAGGAGGTAGGCGATCGCCCATCCTGGCGAGGGGATCGTCGCGAGCACGAGCAGCGCCACGGCGGCCGAGCCCGCGAGGCCGTGCACGACGCCGACGACGAGGGGACGCAGCAGCTGATAGGCGCCGAGCCGTCCGAAGTGGCGATCGAGCCAGGCGACCGGGGTCTGATCGGCGGTGTGCGGATGGGTCTCGGGGTCATGCCCATGCGGATGGGTATGGACGTAGTCGCCGTGGGGATGCGGATGCGAATGCGTTCCGCGGCCCGCTGGGATGCGCGCCAGGATGCCGCGGAGGTTCATGATCCCCAGGATGATCAGCATGATCCCGACCGACAGCTCGAGCGAGAGCCCCAGGCGGGCCGGGATCACCCAGCCGAACAGGATGATGCCGGCGCCGACGATGAGGATCGTGAGCGTGTGCCCCACTCCCCAGACGGCGCCGATCAGGGCGGCGTCTTTGGTGCCGCGCGCGCAGGTGACGATCGTGGAGACCGCGATCACGTGATCGGGGTCGGTGGCGTGGCGCATCCCGAGGAAGAACCCCAGGGCGGCAATGGCGGGCAGCCCGCTCACCACAGCCGAGCCCCCGCTCGCTGAGCGGCCGTTCGGCGGTTAGAATCGGCACTCATGACTCCCAAAATGATCCTCTTCCTGGCGCTGGCGGCGGTGACGGTCTGGTTCGTCGTGTCCTGGCGCCTGCAGGTGCAGAAGGCGCAGGCGGCGGGAGGCGTGAAGGACGATCCGCCGGCGACGGCGTTTCACTCCGTCGTCGGGTTCATCATGTGCTTCTTCGACACGCTCGGGATCGGGAACTTCGCCACCACGACGTCGATGTTCAAGTTCCGCAAGTCGGTGCGCGACGAGTGGATTCCCGGAACGCTGAACGTGGCCTACACCCTGCCGACGGTGGCCCAGGCGTTCATCTATATCTCGATCGTCCAGGTGGATTTCCTCACGCTGGCGTCAATGATTGCGGCTTCGGTGCTCGGGGCCTGGCTCGGCGCCGGGGTGGTGTGCCGCTGGCCGCGGATGAAGATCCAGATCGGGATGGGGTTCGCGCTGCTCGCCGCGGCGTCCCTGATGCTGATGACGCAGCTGCAGGTCGTGCCGGTGGGCGGGACGGCGCTGGAGCTGCGCGGGGCGGTGCTGGTCGGCGGCCTGCTCGGGAACTTCGCGCTCGGGGCGCTGATGACGCTGGGGATCGGGCTGTACGCGCCGTGTCTGATTCTGGTGAGCCTACTCGGGATGGATCCGCGGGCGGCGTTTCCGATCATGATGGGGTCGTGCGCGTTTCTGATGCCGATCGCGGGGATGCGGTTCATCAAGCAAGGGAGTTATTCGTTGCGGGCGTCGCTCGTGCTGATGCTGGCGGGGATTCCCGCGGTGCTGATCGCGGCGTTCATCGTGAAGAGTCTGTCGCTGACGTATGTGCGGTGGCTGGTAGTGGTGGTGGTGGTGTACACGGCGCTGACGATGTTGCGCTCGGCG
>DATFSB010000196.1:0-4806 GCA_035262825.1 Gemmatimonadales bacterium
ACAACCACGGGACGGGCTCGGAGTGTCCGTGGACCGCATCGGCGACCATCTGTTCCATGACATCGACGCGCTGCTGGAGCGCGAGGACGGCGGTCGCGTGCCCAAGGGCCTGCGGGTCGAACGGGTACTGCTCGTCTCCCTGCTGCGCTACGCCATCGCCGACCTGCACGATCTACGGCGCCGAGTCGCCGACACCTCCGCCGCCAAAGACGTCGACCGCAGCATCGAGTACTGGGAAGTGGTGCTCAACTGGCTGCGGGATCAGAAAAGTGAATACGCGGACATCATGAGCCCATAGTGGCTGGTGACGTGTGCTTCGTGGTGAGTGAGACCACGGGTCATAAATCACTTGCCACAAGCCACGCGAATTCCTGCCAATTGCAATAGGGTGAGCCTCATCACACCGCTGTAAATCGTTTCCTCCAGCAATCTTCATTTCCGGCATGGCTCGTGCTTGAAGCCCGTGCACCGTTGCTGTTCGGGATGCACGAGCTTCGAGGTCGAGTGTGATTCGGATTTGGACTGGCGCTGCCGCTCAGCTGGGGACATGCGATCACTGTAATTTCTCCGATACCCCCATGCTCGCACCGAGCGAAGGGGACGCGGGAAAAGACCAGATCACGGTCGTCACGATGCACCGCGACAACGAAATCGTCTTCGTGGCGCGCTTCTGCGAGAAGCACTTCCTGCAGTTCTCCGACCTCGTCTCCGATCAGGTCGCCGCGCTTCTGTATCCCGCTCGAAAGGCGCAGAACAAATGACGGTAGGAGACTGTAGGGGACGGTGGGGTGAGCCACCCCTTCCGTCCCCTACCGACTTCTACCGTCCTCTACCGTCCTCTACCGTCCCTACCGTTCATTCTTACGACCTCGTCACCGTATACGTCCCGCACGCCGTGAACTGAATCGTCACATTCGTCGTCAAGCTGTTGCGCGTCGCTACGAACTTGAGCGTGCCGGAGTCGATCATCGGCCGCACCGTGCAGGTCCTGTTGTAGTGCAGCGGCGTGGTGGTCGAGGCGACGAGGTTCCACGTGTTGGGGCCACGGGTCCAGGTCGAGGTGCCGGCGAGCGAGAGCGAGCCCGAGGGCAGCGGTTGATCGGGCTGGATCTGTCCCGCGGTATCTGCCGTAAACGTGATGCTCCAGCTGCGCGTGTGGTTGGCCGAGGCGCCGTTGGGCCAGGTGTAGGTGGTACTGACGTTGGTCGACGTGAACGCCAGCTGTGCCGAATCGCCGATGATCTGGCGCGTGCCGTTCAGCGCCCAGGTCCACTGGCGGCCGAGCGGGCCGACATGAATGCGGGTGAAGTCGGTGAAGATGTGCTTCCAGGCGTGGTCGGTCGTCGACGGCGTGGGATCCAGCACGTCGATCGTGCCGCGCACCGTGTCCGAGCCGCCCAACGGGTAGTTCACGACGCAGTCGCTGAACGTCAAGCGCGCCGAGTCGGGCACCGGATCGCCGTCGGAGTTCGCGGGTGAGGCGGGCGTTCGCGACACACATGCCGGTGGCGGGGTGAGCGCCGGAGCACCGGGGCCGACGGCGCCCGAGCCGTTCGCCGTCGAGAAATCGAATTCGGACTGCACGTCGGCCGCGACGACGGCGCTCAGGCTGTCCGCCTGTGCGCTCGTCAGCGCCACCGACGCCGGGCCGGTGTTGTTGCTGCACGCGGTCCCCAGTAATGCACCGGCGACTGCCAGTGTGGTGAACCCGCCTAGTCTGCGTGGACCATTCATGACGACTGACTCCTGGTTAGAGATCTCTTCACCAACTTCGTTTGGTGCTGTAGTGGCTGGTGGCGAGTGGCTTGTGACTAGTGGTGTTCACCAGCCGCCGGCCACAAGCCACCAGCCACTGTTGTAGGTGGCAGGTTCGACGGATCGGGTGTCGTGTTTGTTAAGGGGGACTCTGGGGTACGATGCGACGTAACGCGTCAGTCTTGCGCAAGCGCGTGCGACGAAGCGGAATGAAACGAGCAGAAACGAAAACCCCTCTCCCGAGGAGGGAGAGGGGTCACCACAGAAAGCGTGATTCAGCGCACAAAGGTCACGAAGCCGTCCAGGTTGGCGATCGCTCCGATAGCGCCGTGCTGGCTGAACCCCAAACGCCTCGGGTTACCGCCTACGGTGAGTCCCTGCGACAAATGGTGATTCTGCAAGCCGAAGATCTGCACCTTCCCCTGTGAGGGAATCGTTACCCAGGCCTGATTGTCGTCGGCGGTAACGCCGACGCCGAAGCCGCCGCCCGCGAGCGTCATCGTGGCGGTGATCGCGCCCGTCTGCAGCGTGATCTCGGTGAGGTAGCCGGCTTCGTTAGCCACGTAGAGGCGGTCGCCCTTGCGCGTAATTGCCATCCCCTGCGGCGTCCCGCCGACTATGAATGTGCGCAGCGCGGTCCCGGTGAACATGTCGAGCTCCGTGACCGAACCGTTCAGAAACGCCGAGACATAAATGATGCGGTTGTCCGGCGCGACCACGAACGCGTTCGGCGCCAGGCCGACGTCGACGCTGGCGATAATCTGATTCGTCCCGGTATCCATGATGAGAACCGTGGGAGAGGCGGTGCCGATGAACAGGCGCGACCCGTCGAGAGAGGCTTGAACGGCGATCGCGGGCAGCCCGGAGGTCGGGACGGTGGCAACGACCTGGGCGGTGGACACATTGATGATCGACACGTTGTTGTCGCCTTGATTGGCGACGTACGCCATGGCGCCATCGGGAGAGAATGCCACGCCGGTGGGGATGTTGCCCGTGGGGATGAAGCCGTCGAGCGTCTTCGTTCGTGTGCTCGTGATGCCCACACCAGCGTTGTATGCCTCCGTGAAGTACGCGAGGCCGTCGTCGCGCACCGCCATGGCCCACGCCGGTGGGGTCACGATCTTGTCGACGATCGTGCCACCAGGGTGCGTATTCTGCTGGCAGCCGTTCGGGCTAGATGTCAGGGCCGCAGTAGCTGGAGGCAACGAGCCGATCTGCTCCGTGGGGCGGTCCTGCGAACAACCCACCGCCGAGAGCGCGACGGCCGTCGCTCCGATGACGCTCAGCCGTTTCATGAGAGAACCCCCAATTGGTTCCGAGTTCACACTGCGCTAAGGAGTGGATAACGTGTGACGTGGTGAGTGGAGTGGTTAGGCCGTATTTGCGACAGGCAGGATGCCAGGACGCGACAAGGGACGGTAATAGCAATGTTGTTGCGACGAATCGTTAGCACCTCGAGTGACGTGGCCAAGACATCCAGTCGACTCGCCAAGATCGAGCGGCTGGCGGAGTTACTGCTTAGCGCCGACGCGTTCGAAATCGAAACGACAATCGCCTTCCTTACAGGAGCCTTACGGCAAACGAAAATCGGTGTTGGCTACAGCCTGCTACAGCGGGTGTCGTCCGCCGCAGCGGCGAAAGAATCCACGCTCGCTCTCGGCGCTGTCGATGCGGCGCTCGATCGTCTCGAGGGTGCCGCGGGTAAAGGCTCCGCGAAACTACGCGAGACGACGCTGCGCGAGTTGTTCGAGCGAGCGACGAAGGACGAACAAGAGTTCTTGTTTCGACTGATGACCGGCGAAGTGCGCCAAGGCGCGCTCGAGGGCATCATGATCGAGGCGGTGGCGCGCGCCGCTGGAGTCGAAGCACCGCGCGTGCGGCGTGCGACGATGCTGGCGGGCGACTTGCGGCTAGTCGCGCGCGCCGCATTGACCGAAGGGGCGACAGGACTCGACCAGTTCGCCATCCAGCTGTTTCGCCCCGTCCAGCCGATGCTGGCGCAGACCGCCGACGACGTGCCGCAAGCGATCGCCCAGCTCGGTCGAGCGGCGCTCGAGATCAAGCTCGATGGCGCCCGCATCCAGGTCCACCGCTCGGGGACCGAGGTGCGTGTGTTCTCTCGCTTGTTGAACGACGTCACGCCGGCGGTGCCCGAGGTCGTCGACGTCGTCTGCCGGCTCGCCGTGCCCGACGTGATCCTCGATGGCGAAGCCATCGCCCTGCGCGCCGACGGCTCACCGCAGCCGTTTCAGACCACGATGCGCCGCTTCGGGCGCAAGCTCGACGTCGACGCGCTGAGGTCGGAGCTGCCGCTCGTGCCGTTCTTCTTCGACATCCTCTATGCCGGCGGGCGGACCTTGATCGACGAGCCCTACGAACGCCGCGCCGCCATCCTGGCCGATCTCGTTCCCGAATCGGAGCGTCCGGCGCGTCTCGTGACGGCTGAGGCGAACGAAGCGCAAGCGTTCTACGATCGTGCCATAGTAGCCGGTCACGAGGGCGTCATGGCAAAGGCACTCGCAGCGCCTTATGAGGCGGGGTCGCGCGGCTCGGCGTGGCTCAAGATCAAAGCCGTCCACACCCTCGACCTCGTCGTCCTCGCCGCCGAGTGGGGCCACGGTCGTCGCAAGGGCAAACTCTCGAACTTGCACCTCGGCGCGCGCGATTCCACCGGTGGCTTCGTGATGCTCGGCAAAACGTTCAAGGGACTGACCGACGAGCTGCTGGAGTGGCAGACCAAGCGGCTACTCGATCTCGCGACCGAGCGGGAGGGACACATCGTGTGGGTGCGGCCGGAGCTGGTGGTCGAGATCGCGTTCAACGGCCTGCAGGCGAGCCCGCATTACCCCGGGGGGCTGGCACTACGGTTTGCGCGGGTGTTGCGGTATCGGCCGGACAAGTCCGCCGATCAGGCAGACACGATTGAGACCGTGAGAGGGTTACACCGGGCCTAGGAGTTGTGGAGGACCACTAGTCGTAATGTTTGCGCCAGGTGCGCCAGTCATCCGTCACTTCGTCCGCCATCTTTGATGCCGCGTCGTAGAGCCAGCG
>DATFSB010000197.1:0-3077 GCA_035262825.1 Gemmatimonadales bacterium
TTCTTGTCCTGAGCGATTGTCTTGTTCTTCAGCGCGCTCTCGAGACTGGCCTTGGCCGTCGCGTTGCCGGGATCGCGCTGGACGAGATCCTCGAACTCCTTGGCCGCGTCGTCGTAGTTGCCCTGCTTGCTGTAGAGGTTCGCGAGGTTGTTGCGAACGATCGCGTTGGCCGGGTCGAGCTCGAGAGCCTTGCGGTAAGCCGCCACTGCCTCTTCGACCCGGCCCTGCCGATCGTACGCGTACGCGAGATTCGATTGAATGACCGCCGACTTCGGCGAGGCCCCAGCCGCCTTCTCCAGCTCTGCGGCGGCCTCCTCGAACTTGCCTTCCTTGATTAGCGCGGCGCCCCGCGCGTTTTGCTGGGCGGCCGCGTCGGCGGCCTTGTCCTGGCCGCGAGCGGCGCCCGGCAGGAGCGCGCAGAGCGTCAGCGCAACGAGCGCAAGCTTTTTCACTGGATCCGCTCACGCCAGGAGCGGACTTGCTTCAGGAACGCAGGCGCGGGAATTGGATTGCTCGGTAGCTGCTGATTCGTCGTCGCGGTGATCGCCGACGCCGTGGCCATTCCGGAGCCCGATGGAGGCGTCACGATGACGACCGGCATCGAGGCGATTCCCTGGCCGATCGTCGTGGAGCGGGTGTTTGACGAGTCGGAGGAGGTGAGCGCCGTGCCCGTGCTGAAGTCAATCGCGGCGTAGCCGGACGTCATCTGGACCGCGTAGAGCTTCGCGGTCCCGCCACCGCTCGTGCAGGTTACTGTGGCGGTCGGCGTGAAGCTCGAGAAGAGGACCTCCGAGTTGAACACGTTGGCCGGATCGAGCACCTTCTCGTTGGAACCCAGCCTGAAGAACCAACCGCCTGCCGCCGTCCCGTTGGTCGACGTCACGTCGAAGAGATTGCTCTCCGACAGCGCCGAGGCGTTCGACATGTCGGTCGTGTCCTTGATCCCGTAGAAGCGGTTCGAGGACGTGCTGTTGGGATGGTTCCGGTCGCCGGTGCCCAGGAAGACCCAGAGGTTCATCGAGGTGTCGTAGGCCAGCACCGGGGCGCCGTAGAATGCCTGCGTCGGATACCACTCGCCGGCCGCGGGCGGATTTGCCTGACTCGGCGCCGCCGTGAAGAGACGCTTGCCGGCCCAGTTCGAGGTTGCGTTGGCCGACACGTCGAACTTCCAGAGCTGGCCGCCCGTATCACCGGCGTACACGTGATCGACGTAGCCGTTGTTGTCCAGGTCGACGGCGGTGGAGTTCTCGGTGAGGCTGAAGTTCATGTACTGGCGGTCATCCGAGGTCCCGTTGTTGTAGTACTCCCAGAGCTTCGTGCCGTTCGAGAGGTCCACGGCGAAGAACGCCTTGCCTTTGGCGTTGTTGGTCGCGGTGTCGTACCCGCCGCCGAAGAAGGCAGCGAACGTGTCGGCGGTGCCGATCTTCACTTTGCCGATCGAGGGCTCGGACCACGTCTCCGCGATCTTCGAGTCGGTGAAGCTCCACAGCCACTGCGGGTTGGTCGTGTCGGTGATGTCCAGAGCGTAGTAGAACGGCCCACCCCGTCGCATCCCGAAGACCACGATCGTCTTCCACACGCCGCTGATCTTGATGTCAGTGGCGATGGGGCTCGAGTCGACGAAGAACTGGTGGTCGGCGCCGGTGTCGGCCAGGATCTTCAGATTATCGAGGAGGTCGGGCGGGATGAACGCCCAGAGCTCCACGCCGTCGCTTTCCCGGAACGCATGGACCATCCCGTCATTCGCGCCGGCGATGAGCACCTTCGTGCGGTTGGCTTGCGCCGTCTTGAAGGCCTGGTAGCTGGAATCGTTCAGCGCCAAGATGGGGGGCGTCACCAGGACCGGCGTCGAATGGAAGATGTCGCCCAGCTTCCAGGCACGATCTTCCGTGGTGTTGCCGTTGTTGTTCTCATCGTAGGCGTCGACGCCCCGCGTGAAGTCGATGATGTTGTCGCGCTCGGCGCTGCTCGATGCGGCGAGCAGCGTCTGGGTGATGGCCGAGTTGGTCTTCGTGAACGCCTGGCGGGCGCCGCTGACGACCGTGTAGATGGTCCGGTTGGCGGGCGGCGTCGTGCTCAGGACCTGGCCGGCTTCCCACACCAGCGCCGTGCTCAAGGGCACACCCTGGGCGTCCACCGGGACCAGGCCGTTGGAGTCGCGTTGATAGGCCTTCAGATAGCCGCGCCAGAAGGGGCTCGACGGGTCGGACCTGAAGGCAGCGAGATAGGCCTTCGTGCTGCCCGTCGTGCTGGTCGTCGGCACGACCGGCGTGGCGAACGTGAAGGTGGCCTGAACGATGCGGCGGATCGCATCCTGAAGCGCGCGCTGCAGCTGGGTCTCGTTGTCCGAGATGTAGAACTGGCCGCCGCCGTTCTTGGCCGCTGCGGCCAGGGTGTCGTAAGCGGCTTGCGTCTCGGCCGCGGTGGTGTTGACGGTGACGCCGAAGCCCACCGTGTGGACGATCACGTTCTGGACCCCCGTGAGCGAGGTCGCGTGGTCCTGAGTGAAGCGGTTCGTCGCCTCGTCAGGCATGAGCCGGGTCCCGGCGGTCTGCATACCGTCCGTGACGAAGATCACGAAGTTCGGCTGGCAGGCGAGCTGGATGGGGCTCGCGAACGGCCCCTGAGTCCCGTTCCCCGTCTTCAGTCCCTTGTAGTATTGACCCACGTCGTAGAGCGCGTCGCCGAGCGGCGTGTTCCCGGTCGGGCTGAGTCCGTTGACCGCATTATGCAGTGTGCTGATGCTCGCGCCGACCGTCCCCCAACTGCCTGCGCTACCGGCGACAACGGCGCCGTCCCCGTTGCCAGTGCTGTCGTAATGGAACGTCATCACTCCGAACCGGACGCCCTGCACGCTGTCGAGGAGCGAGTTAACGACCTCCTTGGCGATGGTCATCTTCGGTTTCGAGCAGGCGCCTCCGCTGGCGCAGCTCCCCAAGAGGTAGTTAAGGTAGTTGCCGGTGAACAGGTTGACCGTCGAGCCATTGATCTTCCCCGACCAGTACCCCGCCGAGTTGAGCGCGGCTTGGGCCGCCGCGCTGCCGGTGCCGGTGACCGCCGAAACGGTGTTGGCGTAG
>DATFSB010000198.1:0-3522 GCA_035262825.1 Gemmatimonadales bacterium
CGGTCTTCGCCAGCTCGGGCCGCGCGTAGACGCGCCCGAAGCCGAGCATGGGATTGGCGCCCATCTCCGGCGTCTCGCCGGCCTTCGGCATCAGCCCCTCGCCGAGACAGACCATCAGCGCGTGGTTCTCCGGCAGCGTCCTCGTGAGATGCCAGAGCCCCTCGCTCATCACGTAGGCGCTCACCGCGTCGGCGGCCTTCTTCACCTGATTGACGGTCGTCTTGTCCTGGCCGGCGCCGGCGCCGTAATCGCCAAACAGCCGCGTGCCGAGGGCGGTCGCCGCCGACGTCATCGCCAGGCAGCGCGCGATCCCCCGCGGCGCGAACGTATGCGCCGAGACTGGCTCGCCCTGCGCGCGTTCGACCTCGACGTCTTCGAGCCAGAGGTGGAAGCGCAGCAACACGGGGCGCGTGTCGAAGGCCCACTGGGCGATGAGGTTGCGCCTGGTGATGTCGGTCAGCGGCATCCTATTGATCGCCCCGCGATTGCATGCAGGAGACGAACACCGACCGGTTCATGACGGGCGAGCAGCCGTAGGCGCCCAACTCCTTTCCCTGGGTCAGGTCGAAGGTCGCCGCGCGCTTGGATTCGAGGAGGCCGACGGCCACGTCCTGCCAGGTGAAGATGGCCGCCAGCCCGGCGCGGAATGCGGCCGTGACCTCCGGTGGGTCCGTGCTGACCACCGCAAGCTGGTAGGAGTTCACCGCCAGTTCATCCTGCATCGTCGTGAGGTGCCTGACCTGCATCGAGCACTTCGGTCACCAGTACCCTCGATAGAAACTCACGACGAGGGGATAGCCGTTGGCCAGAGCCGAGAGCCGTACTGGCCGGCGGCGATGGTCCGGTAGCTCGACATCGGGAAGCCGGCTGCCAGGGACGGGATCGGTGCGCATTGTGGAGTCCTCCCGGCCGGCAGTGTACCGTAGGTCAGGCGAGCTGGCGGCGCCAGCCCAGACCCCGACCCTCGCGGTACGCGGCCAGGATCTCACGGATGCGGCCGCCCTCCGCGTTGTCGAGCGATCGGTGCGGCTTGATCAGCACGTCGAGCGCACCCGCCTCCAGGGCGGTCTCGACGTCTGCCACCAGCGCCTTGCGCGAGGAGAATACCGCCGAGACGGTGGTGTACTTCTGGCGGAGAAGGTGAACGGCCGAGGCCGTGGCCACGCGGGTCGCCGACTACTATCGACAGCAGGGATGGCGCTAGGCAGCGGGCCGCAGGTCGCCGCGTTCTATAGGACATTACTTAGGCATCTATCATTAGCTTGGGCGCGCAAGTGGGCCAGCTGGCGCCTGGAATCGGAACCGCGAGGCGCGGAGCGCAGGAGGACCAGGTCGCCGCGCTCGGCAAAGTGCCGCACACGAGCCTGTCGTGCTGGAGTGTCGATAATCCGGCCAATTCGAGGTTGGGCCTGACCGTGGCACGGTCCAACCTTGCATCAGTATTGCGAGGCGGTCCGTGGCCTCCTTCTTGCTGTTCCTCGCGTATGAACCACGGTGAGCTGCGCGCGAGGATTCGCCAGCCTATCGCCTTGGGCGACCTGCCCGCCGTTCCACCGCTGGCAAGCGGGACTCTTTCTGCCCTTGCGGGGATAAGGAGGGTCATCATTGGGCGGTCTCTGCCGGACCCGTGGTGACAGGTCCGACCCCAGAACGCCTGGCGTCCTGTACATTGAATGCCGCAAACATGCAGGGGAACCATCCGAGTACGTGCTGAGTTTCGGCGGCGACAAGGACAGGGTGGGCGCCTTCTACCTCGCCAAGGTTGCTGGATTTGACCCGCTGACTACGCTCCTCCGAAAACTCGATGTGCCCGCTCCCGCCATTGAGACGGCGCTTCAAGTGCTGATGGGCGAACCGAGCCACAAGATTCCGAACGTCCTGCTAACCCAGGCGATGCTCCGCGATTTAGGCTTGTAGCGTAGGCCCACCCTTCAGTCCTTCTTGCTCGATGAATGCGCCCTGGCTTCGTGCCGACGTGCGACCGGAAATGGGCCGTCTGGCGCCATCACTTCGAGCACCTGGCGCTGACCGGGCGAGCCAGGCCGCGACTGGCTATCCGCGTCGTGAATTGGTGCGGCTACTCTCAAGACTTCGTGGCCTGGCCGGACTCGGATCGCTACTGTATCGGGAAGAGATCGCCATGAGGTCGGCGCTCGTGCTGGTCGTCCTGCTCGTTTCGAGCTGCTCCGGCATGACGACATCCACTTCAACTTCGGGCATGGGCTGGGTCGTGACGGTGATTGCAGGCCCCACAAGTGCCGAAGGCGACGGAGCGGGATGACCGTTTGTTCTTCACTGGCGGTGGCGTTCGCTGCCCTGTGCTTCTTGGGCTCCGCCCAGGATGCCTGGGCGGCCACCGCCACCGACCAGCTCAAGAGCGCCATCGACCGCGTCCTCGCGACGGTGGACGACCCCGCCCTCCAGGGCGACGGGAGAGCCATCGAGCGTCGGGCGGCAGTCCGCAAGATCGCCGACGAGATTTTCGACTTCACCGAGCTTGCCCGCCGATCCCTCGCCCAGTACTGGCAGCCGCTTGCAGAGTCGGAGCGGTCGGAGTTCGTCGCGCTCTTTGCCGACCTCCTCGAGCGCTCCTACGTCTCCAAGATCGAGTTGTATGGAGGCGAGAAAATCCTCTACAGCGGGGAGCGCGTGGACGGGGATCTTGCGACTGTCAGCACACGGATCATCACCAAGAACGGCACAGAGGTGCCCGTGGACTACCATCTCCTTCGGCACGGTGACCGCTGGATGATCTACGACGTCAACATCGAGGATGTCAGCCTCGTGTCCAACTACCGCACCCAGTTCAACAAGATCATCCGGTCGGGCGGGTACGAGAGCCTCGTCGAGAAGATGAAGACCAAGCTGACTCAGCTTACCGAAGAAGACGCGCAGAAGAAGAAAGCGAAGTAAGAGCTGTGCCACGGCTCTTGGGTGACTCCTGGGTGGGCAGTGTCCGAGTCTGGCAGATTACGTCAGGGGGCCGGCGGCCACGCTGCGGCGCGCCCGCCGCCGGAGAGTGCCAATGTTGCCTACGCTCCTAGCCCAGAAGCATGAACGCCTGCACGCGCGAGGACGAGAAGATCGCAGGTCGGGGCGGGGTTTGTCGCCATCGCGGTCGATCGGCGGAGTCGGCGGAGCTCACGCGAATTTACGTGTTGCCGGCGCGACACCGCGGCGGGATCGGGACGCGGTAGCTCGAGGCCGGACTGGCGGAATGTGCGGAGAAGCGTCTCAAGCGTCTGACGGTGTCGGTCGACCGAGACAATCGCATCGGCCGGCGCTTCTACGAGCAGTGGGGCTTTGGTGAACTGAGGGAGCACTCCCAAGACGTACGCGGATTCGCGCTCGACCTCGTCGAATACCGCCGTCTCATCTCATGAGCGGCGGGACGGTCTTGCTGACGCGATTGCGCCGTTGATGCGCTGAGGTCGTCGCCCTAGGCGGTTCGGCGGTAGAATTCAGGACCATGGACGCGCGCCCGCAGCAACGCCGGCTGGTCGCGATCCTGAGCGCCGACGC
>DATFSB010000199.1:0-11183 GCA_035262825.1 Gemmatimonadales bacterium
CGACGATGCGAAATGGCGGGAGACGCTGCGCGGCTTGAATCACACCTTCTGGCACCAGACGGTGACCGGGAAGCAGGTCCAGGACTACATCAGCCGTCAGACCGGCGTCGATCTGGGAAAGGTGTTTCAACAGTATCTCACGACGACCGACGTCCCGGTGTTCGAGTACACGCTCGTCGACTCGACGCTGACGTTCCGCTGGACGAAGGTCGTGCCCGGCTTCGATATGCCGCTGCGCGTCACGCTCACCGATTCGGGCTACAGCCCCATTCGCCCGACCGAGGCGTGGCAGCACGCCACGGTGCAGCTCAAGGATCCCGCGACGTTCCGCGTCGATCCCAACTACTTCGTCTTCACCCAGCACGATCTTACCGCGCCCCGGGAGGCGCGGCAGTAAGTGGCGGTCGCCCTGCTGATCGTCTGCCTCGTGGCGGGCCTCGTGCTCGTCCCGTTCGGACTGCCCGGCCTGTGGCTGATGGTGCTCGGCGTGATCGGTTATGGGTGGCTCACCGGCTTCCACGCCGTCGGAGCCTGGATCATCGTGCTCGTCGTCGGCCTCGCGTTCGTGGGGGAGATCGTCGAGTGGTGGCTCGGATTCCGCTTCGCGATCAAGTACGGCGGCTCGCGGCGGGCGGGATGGGGAGCGCTGATCGGCGGGATCGTCGGCGCCGTCGTGGGAGTGCCGGTGCCGGTGATCGGCAGCGTCATCGGCGCCTTTATCGGCTCGTTCGCCGGCGCGGCGCTGTTCGAGTACACGCGCGAGCGACACGCCGGCGTCGCGGTGCGCGCGGGCTGGGGGGCGATGCTCGGTCGGGCGGTGGCGGCGGGCGCGAAGATCGCCCTGGGGCTGGTCATCGCCGTCGTCGCGGTGGTCGTCGTGCTGCGCAGTTGATGCGGTACCTCGAGGTCACGGAGCGCGACGGGCAGTACGTCGTTCGGCTCGCCGAGCGCGAGACGCCGCGTCCCGCAGCGGGCGAGGTACTGGTGCGCGTCGCCGCTTCGGGACTGAACCGCGCCGATCTCTCCCAGATCGCCGGCCGCTATCCGCCACCTCCCGGTGAGCCGGACATTCTGGGACTCGAGCTGTCCGGGCACATCGTGGACACCGCAACGCCGGTCTGCGCGCTCGTGGCGGGGGGCGGACACGCCGAGTTCGCCGCCGTCCCCGAGGGCCAGCTGTTCCCCGCGCCGCCGTCGCTCGAGCTCGTCACCGCGGGCGGGATCCCCGAGGCCTATCTCACCGCCTTCGTGAACCTCGTCGCCACCGCAGGGCTCGAGCGGGGTCAACGGGTGCTGGTGCATGCCGGGGCCTCGGGCGTCGGCCTCGCCGCGATCGCCCTCGCCCGCTTCCTCGGCGCCGAGGTTGCGGCGACGACTCGCAGCCCCGAGAAGGTGGCGGCGCTCGAGCGGGCAGGGGCTTCTCCGGCGCTCGTCTCGTCCCGCGATGACGTCCCCGCGGAGATCGAGAAGGTCTGGGGACGAGACGCGATCAACGTCGTGCTCGACCCGGTCGGCGGCTCGCTGGTGGAGCAGAACCTCCGGGTCCTCGCCACCGGCGGCCGGATCGTGGTGATCGCGACGATGGGCGGTGCGCGGCCGGAGATCGATCTCTCGTTGTTGATGCGCAAGCGGGCGGCGGTCGTCGGCTCGACGTTGCGCGCACGCAGCCGGGCTGAGAAGGCGCGCCTGGTTTCCCGGTTCCGCGCCGAAGTCTTGCCGGGGTTCGACGACGGCCGGCTCGGCGTCGTCGTCGACGCGGTCTTTGCGCCGGTGCAGGCCGGCGCGGCATTCCAGCGCATGCGGGAAAACCGCAGCACCGGGAAACTCCTGATCGGCTGGTCGTAACCCCCTTGCGAGGTCTCCGAACGGCCCTATTCTGATGGTGCCGCTTCCATGCCCGCCACCCCGCAACGACTGCCGCCTCCCGACCTCCCCACGGCGCTGGGGGAGTCCGAGCCTACCCTGCGAGCGATTCTCGATGCGTCGCTCGATGCGTTCATTCTGATCGATGCCGCCGGCGTCATCCGCATGTGGAACAGCAGAGCGGAGACGATGTTCGGCTGGGTGGAGGCCGAGGCAGTGGGGCAGCGGTTGTCGCAAACGATCGTCCCCGAGCGCGACCGGGGGCGGCACGAGCAGGGACTGGCCCGCTACCGCGCGACGGGCGAGGGCAAGCTCATCAACCGACGCGTCGAGATGACAGCCCGGCGACGCGACGGTCGGGAGTTCCCGGTCGAGCTGACGATCACACCCATCGAGCAGAACGAAGAAACACTGTTCGGCGCCTTCGTCCGGGACATTACCGAACGGCGGAGCATCGAGGAAAAACTCACCTTTCAGTCGATCATCCTGAGCAACGTTCGGGATTCCGTGGTGGTGGCCGATCTCGAGGGGCGGGTGCAGTTCTGGAATCAGGGGGCGGAGGAGCTGTTCGGCTACACGAAGGAAGAGATGCTGGGCCGGTCGGTGACGATCCTGTACGCGGACGCGGGAAATCACGCGGCGCAGCTTGCCGAGGACCGTAGTCGTGTGCTGCGGGGCGAGCATGCCATCGGCGAATGGCTGCGGCGGCGCAAGGACGGATCGACGGTGTGGGTCCACTCGAAGCGGGTCGTGCTGCGAGACGTGGACGGCACGCCGATCGGCCTGCTCGGGCTCGCGCGCGACGTCAGCGAACGCAAGCGGACGGACGAGGAGCTGCTGGCCTCGCACGAGCAGCTGCGCGAGCTGGCGCACCGGCTGCGCAGCGTACGCGAGCAGGAGCGCGCCGTCATGGCGCGCCAGATTCACGACGAGCTGGGCCAGGCGCTGAGCGCGCTGCATCTCGACGTGGCCTGGCTGCGCGCCCGGCTGAAGGACGAAGACGTGATGCTCGAGGAGAAGACCCGGTCGATGGCGGCTCTGATCGAGACCTCCATCGGACGGGTGCGCACCCTGGCGACGGAGCTGCGGCCCGCGGTGCTCGACAGCCTCGGCCTGCTCGCCACGATCGAGTGGGAGACGCAACAATTCACGCGGCGCACGGGAATTCCCTGTTCCCACGAGCTGCCGCCCGATCCCCCGGCGGTGGACGCCGACCGCTCGACCGATGTGTTCCGCATCCTGCAGGAGGCGTTGACCAACGTGGCGCGGCACGCCGCGGCCCGCGAGGTCGTGGTTACCCTGCGGTTCCGGCGCAACGAGCTGCAGCTGTTGATCGCTGACGACGGGCGCGGCATCACCGCCGCGGAGATCGCGAGCCCGCAGGCGCTCGGCCTCGTGGGCATGCGCGAGCGTGCCCTGCTGTGGGATGGGGCGGTCGAGTGGCGGGCACGCGATGGCGGTGGCACCGTCGTGGATCTACGCCTGCCGCTTGGCCCAGGGCGCCGGAGGGAGGGATGATCCGCGTCGTGATCGCCGACGACCACCCGCTGGTGAGAGCCGGGCTGCGCCAGGTCCTGGCCGACGAGCCGGAAATCGAGGTCGTCGGCGAGGCTGCTGACGGCGACGAGACGGTGGCGGTATTGCGATCCACGGAGCCGGACGTCGTGCTGCTCGACATCACAATGCCGGGCGCGCCGTTCCCGGGTCTGCTCCGCCTGCTGCGCAGCGCGTTCCCGCACGTCGAGGTGTTGATCGTCACGATGCACGGGGAGGACCAGTTCGCCGTGCGGGCGCTGAAGGAGGGGGCCGCCGGTTACCTCACCAAGCAGCAGCCCCCGCAGGAAGTCATCAACGCGATCAAGCAGATCGCGGGGGGCGGGCGCTACCTGACCGCGGCAGTTGCGGAGCGCGCTGCCGCCGCGCTCGACGGCAATGCGCCGCGCCTGCCCCATGAACGCGTCTCGCGTCGCGAATACGAGGTGCTGTGTATGATCGGGCTCGGCAAGAGCGTCAAGCAGATCGCCACCGAGCTGGGCGTCTCACCCAAGACCGTGAGCACGCACCGGGCCCGCCTGCTGCGAAAGATGCGACTCAAGACCAGCGCGGAATTGATTCGCTACGTGTTGCAGTACGGCCTCACCGCTTGATCCAGGAGGCTTCAGAGAAATCCCGCCTGTAGGACAAATGCTGACTGTGTATCAGCCTTCTTCCAATGGCCGAAAACAACCCGATCATCAAATAGTTGGAGCCCTGCTCCAACACGCTGCTGGACGTTCGAACCGGAACGGCTCGTTTTTGGTGCATTCCGGGAGGTTGCCGCATGGCCGGGGAATCGATCCTGGTAGTAGACGACAACGATCTGAACCTCGAGCTGATGCGCGACTTGCTCGAGGGCGAAGGGTACCGGGTACGGGTCGCGATGGATGCCAATGACGCTATTGCGGTGCTGCACGACTTCCGGCCGCGACTCATCTTCATGGACATCCAGCTCCCGGGGATGGACGGCCTGACGTTGACCCGCATGCTGAAGGCCAACCCCTCGATGCGCGATATCCGCATCGTCGGCCTCACGGCCTATGCGATGGCCGGGGACGAAGAGCGGATGCGCGCCGCGGGGTGTGACGGATATCTGGCGAAACCCCTCGATACGCGCCGTCTCCCCAGCGTCGTCTCCTCAATGCTGCACCCCACCGCACGCACATGAGCGAGTCCACGACGACTGTTCTGGTCGTCGAAGACAACCCCGTCACCCGCGAAGTTATCCGCGCCGTGCTGAGCGCAGACGGTTGTCGCGTCGTGGAAGCTCCGGATGGCGCGACCGCGCTCGCCGTGATGGGGCGGGAGCGACCCACCGTGGTGTTACAGGACCTGTTTCTCGGTGATGTCAACGGGCTCGATCTGGTGGGTCGCTTGCGGGAGGTCCCGGGCGCGGATGGTGTGCCGATCGTCGCGTTGACGGGGTTTCTGCCGAGCGAAGAGGCGCGGGCGCTCACCGCCGGATTCGAAGCGTATCTCATCAAACCGGTCGAGCCGGTACGGTTGCGCGAGATCGTGCGCGGGTTCGCCGAGCGCGGGCGTGACGGGCGACATGCCGAGGCACCGCTGGGCCAGGCACAGCAAGCCGAGCTCTTGCAGCGCGCGACCGTGCAGGCGGCCGCGCTCGCCGTGCTCGGCGGCATGGCGGAGGCGCTGGCGCGACGCGATTCATTCGACGCGATCGTGCGCGACACGCTGCACCGCTGCATCGATGCGGCGGGGTTGTCGGTGGGCGTGTTCTATGTGGTTGCCGAGGGCGCTGCGATCCGCGTGCTCGCCGCCGCGGGCATCGGCGAAGAGTCCGGAAGTGGCGTCGTCTCGGCGTTCGGCCATCCCGAACTGTTCCGCCGAACCCTGGAAACCCGGGCGCCGCTGCTGATTCCGTCCGGGGACCTCCCCGCCGAGGTCGCGGCGTCGTTTCTGCGGGGGCTCGGCCTGCGCGCCTGTCTCCTGACTCCGGTGTTCCACCGCGAGGAGTCGCTCGGCGTGCTGCTGCTCGCCTCCCACTCGCGCGAGCTGAGCTCGGGGGAATGGGTCGGATTCGCGGGGGCGATCGGGGGACAGATCGGCCAGGCGCTCGCCCTGAGCCGCGCCGTGGGCGAGGTGCGCGCCAGTCAGGAGCTGCTGCAGTCGGTGATCCAGGGGATGGGCGACCCGGTGTTCGTGAAAGGCACCGACAGCCGCTACCTGCTGATCAACCAGGCGACGGCCCGTCTGTTTGGCGTGACGCCGGAGGAAGTGGTCGGGCGAGGCGCAGAGGCGCTGTTCCCCGCTGATGTCGCGCGCTTCGTGCAGGAGAGCGACGTGCGGGTGTTGCGCGAAGGGGTGTCGATGACGTTCGAGGAAACGCTGCCGACTCAGCTCGGCCCCCGGCGCTTTCTCGTGTCCAAGGCGCCACGCCGCGACGCGCAGGGCACGATCATCGGCCTCGTCGGTGTGGCCCGCGACATCACCGACCTGAAGCGGGCCGATGAAACGATCCGGCGGCTCTCCACGGCGGTCGGCCAGAGCCCCGCCGCCGTCATCATCACCGATCCCACAGGCAGCATCGTCTATGTGAATCGCAAGTTCACGGAAATCACCGGCTACTCCTCCGACGAGGTCGTGGGCAAGAATCCGCGCCTGTTGAAGTCGGGCCTGACATCCGGCGAGCAATACCGGCAGTTGTGGAGCACCATTCAGTCCGGCGCGACCTGGCGCGGCGAGTACCGGAACCGGCGCAAGAACGGCGAGCTCTACTGGGCGTCCGCGACGATCGCGCCGGTGAAGGATGAAAGCGGCACGATCACGAACTTCGTAGCGATTCAGGAAGATGTGACCGAAACGCGGTCACTCGAAGCCCAGCTGCGGCAGGCGCAGAAAATGGAGGCGGTCGGACGCCTCGCGGGCGGCGTGGCGCACGATTTCAACAACCTGCTCACCGTCATCACGAGCTACAGCCAGCTGCTGCTCGAGGAAATGGCGACGGCCGACCCGCGCCGCGCCGATCTCGAGGAGATTCAACGCGCCGCCACCGGGGCCGCGGCGCTCACGCGCCAGCTGCTGGCGTTCAGCCGCCAGCAGGTGCTGGAGCCGCGCGTGCTCAGTCTCAACGACGTAGTGTCGGCGGCGGGCAAGATGCTCCACCGGCTGATCGGCGAAGATGTTTCACTGCAGCTGACCCTCGCCCCCGACCTCGGCAACGTGAAGGCCGACCCGGGCCAGATCGAGCAGGTCATCATGAACCTCGCGGTGAATGCGCGCGACGCCATGCCCGACGGCGGGAAGCTGACGATCGAGACAGCCAACATCGACCTCGACGCCTCCTATGCCGCCCAGCACGGGGTGGTGGCGCCAGGGCCCTACGTCCTCGTCACCGTCACGGACACGGGCTGCGGCATGGACGAGCCGACCAAGGCCCGCCTGTTCGAGCCGTTTTTCACCACCAAGGAAATCGGAAAGGGGACCGGGCTCGGACTCGCGACGGTGTACGGCATCGTGAAGCAGAGCAATGGGTACATCTGGGTGTACAGCGAGCTGGGGCACGGGACCAGCTTCAAGGTCTACCTGCCGCGGGTCGGCGACGTCGCGGCGGCGAGCACGGAAGCCCGCCCGTTCTTCACCAACGGTGGGACGGAGACGATCCTCCTCGCCGAGGATGCGTCGGGGGTCCGCGCCGTCGCCCAGGAGATTCTCAACCGGCTCGGCTACACCGTCCTGGTCGCGAGCGACGGCCACGCGGCGCTCGAGCTGGCGGCGGCCAGCACGGACGCCATCCACCTGCTCGTCACCGACGTGATCATGCCGGAGATGAGCGGGCGCCAGCTCGCCGACCGGCTGAAGCACCACCGCCCGGATCTCAAGGTGTTGTTCGTATCGGGGTACACCGATGACGCGATCGTCCGGCACGGCATGCTGGAGCCGGGGATCGCCTTCCTGCAGAAACCGTTCACGCCCCAGGCGCTGGCGCGCAAGGTCCGCGAAGTCCTGGGCTGATCCCTCAGTTGGAGCTGGTGGCCTCGCCCCAGCCGGCGGGCCCGAGCATATCAGCGATGTCCTTCTGGTAGTCGCCGTCGCCCGGATCGATGTTCGGCCAGCGACGCGGATCGTCCGGGGCGAACAGACCCACCATCAGCGCCATCATGCCGTGCAGCGTGTCGGCCGAGGCGTTTTCGTAGCGCGTCTCGAGGCGGTACTCGTGATTCGCCTTCAGGTGGGGTCCCTGTCCGCGCAGCGCGAGCAGCTCGCGGGACATGCCGGTCACATGGCCCGTCGAATCACTCTTGGCGCTGACGGTGACGACGATCCGTCCGGTCGTGCGGTCCACCAGCCGGATCCACGTGCCGTGATCGTGCAGGTGCCCGCTGGTCGCGACGAGGTGGCCATCGACGGGGAAGCGGAAATCGAAGTGGCGCGTGCAGCCGCCCGGCGGGACGTCGAAGACGTTGTGGCCGCCGACCACGAGATTGGCGTCGATGATGAACGGCATGACCGCGATCGGACGCGGCTGCAGATTCCCGGCCGCCCAGCTGAACGTCAACCGCACCGTCACGTCGCGCAGCGGCTGGCCGGTCTCGTTGTCCCACATCACGAACACGCCGACACGGTGCCCCGCGGTGATCGGCAGGCCGATGCTGCGCGGCACCGAGACGTCTTCGGTCTCCTGCCCAAACCCCATCATGCGCTCCGCCAGCGGATACACCAGCTGGCGGCGATCGAAGTTGACGAGGTTGAGGTGATGGATAAGGCGGCGGGGGAGGGGCTGACCGGAGGCGTCGAGGATCTCCATGCGCAGGCCCTGCAGCAGCGTAGTCATGGGCCAGTAGATGCGCTTCACCAGACTGTCGCCGCCCTCCATATGCATCGCCATGTGGCTCATGACGGGCGGGGCCGGCGGGATGACGAACGGCCCCATCGTGATCACCACGAGATGCCGCGCCGAGTCGACGTGCACCCCGCGCTGGGCATCGGGGGGCGGGGCAGGGTGCGACGGACGCAAGGTGTAGAGGGACACCCCCAACGCGGCGGCGAGGGGAAGGCGAGGCACGGCCCTGAAGATCTCGATCATAGGTGCTGGCGCTCGGATTGAGGGTGACGACCGGAACGCCAAGATACGGTGCGGGCGGGCGCCCCGCGAGGGCGGCAGGCTGGCGCACCTCGGGTTCGGCCGGTAAGCTTCCGCGACCACTCGCCATGATCCGCTTCACGCATTTGAAGGGCTCGCTCCAGGGCACGACGTCCAGCAGCGACAAACGGTGGCTGCGCGTCGGGACGGGACACGATTGTGAAGTCCGCTACGACGGCGCCGAGGAGCCGCGCGTCGCCCCCTACCATGCCGCGGTCGTCCTGAAGGAAGGCGCCTACCATCTGATCGACCTCGACGCTCCCGGCGGCGTGCGGGTCAACGGCAAGAAGGTCTCCAAGATCGAGCTGCGCTCCGGCGACAAGATCCGCTTCGGGGCGACCGGCGGTCCCGAAGCGCAAGTCGAGATCGTCATCGACTCCACCTACGATCAGGCCCAGGACGCGGCCGAGATCCAGAAAGTGCTGCAGGCGGGGACGCGGGGGTCGGCGACGGGGCAGATCTTTGCGCTCACCGCGCAGCGCATCGCCGAAGAGCGCGCCAAGGCGGGCGGCGTGCGCTCGCGCAAGACGATGGACCATATCGCCACCGCGGTGCAGGAAGTCTCCGAGGTGGTGAAGACGCAGACCAAGAAGCGCTGGGTGAAGGTGGTCGGGATCGTGACCGCCGCGGCGCTGGTGGTGATCGCCGTGATGGGGACAGTGATCTATTTCCAGCACCGCCAGATCGCCCGGCTGCTCGATGCCAAGGGGCACTTCGACGAGCAGATCCGGCAGATCCAGCAGCAGATGCAGGCGGAGCAGGACTCCTCGAAGCTCGCCCAGCTGGAGCAGCGCTACCTCGACGCAACCTCTAACGCCGAGCGGACGCTCGCCGATCTGGCGCGGGCCGATCAGGCCAAGGCGAAGGAGGCGGCAAATGCCGGGGACGAGCTGGACCAGGAGATCCGCAACATCCTCGCCCAGTTCGACGCCACGACCTACGCCGTGCCGCCGATCTTCAAGGAGCGGCTGCAGTATCAGATCAACCAGATGCTGAAGGATCCGCTGACGTTGCGTCAGGTGTACCAGCGCAAAGTGCAGTACTGGCCGACCATCCAGCGGGACTTTCGAGCGCTCGAGCTGCCCGAAGTGATGGGTTACGTCGCCTGGACCGAATCACGCTTCGACCCCAGGGCGCACAGCCATGCCGGCGCGGTGGGGATGTGGCAGATGATGGCGGTGAGCGCGCGGGAGTTGGGCCTGCGTGTGGACGACAAGGTCGACGAGCGGACCGACGTCGACAAACAGACACGTGCCGCGGCACGGCATCTCGCCAACCTGCTGGCGGAGTTCGGCGAAGATGCGTTCATGCTCGCGATGGCGAGCTACAACCGCGGAGAGAACGCCGTGCGCGGGGTGCTGCACAAGGTCGCGCGGACACCAGGGGGCTTCAAGAAGCAGAACCGCGATTTCTGGCACCTCTACCGCATGAAGCTGCTACCCACGGAGACGATGGAGTACGTGCCCAAGATCCTCGCCGCGGCGGTGATCTGCAGCAATCCCGAGCGCTACGGACTCGTATCACCGGGCACGCCGATGGCAGCCAGTACGACGCCGTCCTCGGCTCCGTCGCCCGCGCAGCCGTCGGACCCGGCGCGCGTGGCGCGCCGCCCTGCGCGCTAGCGTGGGAGCGCCGCCACCGGCGCTCGCGGCCACCCCGGCCGTCACGCTCGAGCACGTCGCCAAACGGTTCGGCGACGTCACCGCCGTGCACGATGCACACTTCACGATCGCGCGCGGCGAATTCTTTTCCCTGCTCGGTCCCTCGGGCTGCGGCAAAACGACAACGTTGCGGCTGATCGCGGGATTCGAGATGCCGTCGACCGGGCGGGTGTTGCTGGAAGACCGGGACGTCTCTGCGGTGCCACCGTACCGGCGCCGGGTCAATACGGTGTTCCAGCACTACGCCCTCTTCCCTCACCTGTCGGTGTACGACAACGTCGCCTTCGGACCGCGCAGCCAGGGCGTGGCGGAGGGCGAGATCCGGCGCCGGGTGAGCGAGCTGCTCGAGGTCGTGCGGCTCGCCGATCTCGGGTCGCGGCGGCCGGCGCAGCTGTCGGGAGGGCAGCAGCAGCGCGTCGCCCTGGCTCGTGCGCTCGTCAATTTCCCCGTCGCGCTGCTGCTCGACGAGCCGCTCGGCGCCCTCGACCTCAAGCTGCGGCAGGCGATGCAGCTCGAGCTGAAACGGATCCAGCGGGAAGTCGGCATCACATTCCTCTACGTCACGCACGACCAGGAAGAGGCCCTCACGATGTCGGATCGAGTCGCCGTGATGGCCGAGGGCCGCATCGCGCAGATCGACACCCCGCAGGCCATGTATCACGCTCCGGCCAGCGTCTTCGTCGCCGACTTCCTCGGGCGCGCCAACCTGCTTCCTGCCCGCGTGACCAGCGTGAGCGGCGCGCAGGTCCGTGTCACCCTCGCGAGTGGCCACGCCATCGAGCTGCCTGCTCCCACCTGGAAGCCGGTGGCGGGGGCTCAGGCGCTGGTCATGGTGCGACCGGAGCGCGTGCGCGTCGGGCACGACCAGGTGCCGGGCGCGTTGCCGGCGACGGTGGTCGAGGTCGTGTTTCAGGGACCGGTAGTGCACTGTGGTCTGCGCGCCGGCGATGGAACGGAGCTGGTCGCCCATCTCGGCCCGGCGGCCGCGGCTGCCGCAGTTCCGGGGCAGCAGGTGTTCG
>DATFSB010000200.1:0-2806 GCA_035262825.1 Gemmatimonadales bacterium
GCACACGGTCAACGCGGTGGCGGGGAGCTCTGCGCTCGTGGGGTTGTTGCTGCACACCTTCTTCGACGGCGTCGCGATCGCCAGCGCGTTTCTCGTCGGCCGGGAGCTCGGGCTGCTGGTCTTCGTGGCGATCGTGCTGCATAAGCTCCCGGAGGGGGTCACGATCTCGAGCCTCATGCTCGCGGGCGGGCGTCCGGCCCGGGCGGCGATCGAAGCCGCCGGCTTGCTCGGGATCGCGACGGTGGGCGGTGTGCTGCTCACCGATCATCTCGCGTTTCTCGTGAGCCACGGGCTGGCGCTCTCGGGGGGCGTCACACTCTACGTCGCGGCGTCGAATCTTGTGCCGGAGTTTCAGGGCAAGCCGGGGTGGCGGTTGCCGGTCGCGTTCTTCGCCGGCGCGGGGACGTTCTATGTGACTCGCCTGCTCGTGGCCACGCTGCCGTGACCGAGCCGACGCTGTTCCAGGGCTCGGCAGAGCCGCTGGCGGCGCGGATGCGCCCCCGCACGCTGGACCAGTTTCTCGGCCAGGAGGAGCTGCTGGGAGCGGGGAAGGCGCTGGGCGAGTTGATCCGTCGCGGCGACGTGGGAAGCTGCATTTTCTGGGGCCCGCCCGGATCCGGCAAGACGACCCTGGCGCGCATCATCGCCAATTACACGGAACGCCATTTCGAGCCGTTCTCCGCCGTCACCGAGGGAGTGGCGCGCGTCCGCGAGATCATCCGGGAGGCCGATGAACGGCGGAAGTTCCAGGGCCAGGGCACGATTCTGTTTTGCGACGAGATCCATCGCTTCAATCGGGCGCAGCAGGACGCGTTTCTGCCGTGGGTCGAGAACGGCGTCGTCACGCTGATCGGCGCGACGACCGAAAACCCGAGCTTCGAGCTCACCGGCGCGCTGTTGTCGCGGTGTCGCGTCTTCGTGCTGCAGCCGCTCGCGCCGGAGCATCTGGCGACGTTGGTGCGGCGCGCCCTCACGGACCGGGACCGCGGCCTCGGCAAATTGGGTATCGCCATCGACGACGATGCGCTGGCGCTGCTGGTGCGCGAAGCGGACGGCGATGCACGCCGGGCGCTCCAGGCGCTGGAAGCGGGAGCCGAGTATCTAACCGGGAAAGGTACGGACCGCCCGACCGCCGGACCGCCCGCCGGCCTGTCGGCCGACCGCCTGTCCGCTGCTATCATCGCCGATGCCTTGCAGAAGCGCTTCGCCCGCTACGACAAGGGTGGGGAAGAGCACTACAACCTCATCTCGGCGCTGCACAAGGCGGTGCGCGGCAGCGACGTGGAAGGGTCGCTCTATTGGCTCGCGCGCATGCTCGTCGGGGGCGAGGATCCGTTGTACATCGCCCGCCGCCTCGTGCGCATCGCGAGTGAGGACGTCGGTCTCGCCGACCCGCGCGCCCTCGCCGTGACGCTGGCCGCGAAGGACGCGTTTCACTTTCTCGGTTCGCCCGAAGGGGAGCTTGCGCTGGCCCAGGCGACGGTCTATCTGGCGACCGCCCCCAAGTCGAACCGCGTGTATCGCGCCTTCGGCGACGCCACGGCGGCGGCCACCGAGTACCCCGCCGAGGCGGTGCCGCTGCACATTCGGAACGCGCCGACCGGCCTGATGAAAGAGCTGGGGTATGGCGACGGCTATCGCTACGCCCACGACTATGCGGACGCGTACGCGGCGCAAGAGTACCTTCCGGAAGCGCTGCGCGGTGCACGCTGGTACGACCCGACCGACAGCGGGTATGAAAAGACCGTCAAGGAGCGTATCGAGTGGTGGCAACGTCTGAAACGCGACGCCTCGGGGCCGGAGGGCGGCCGATGAGGCGCTGGATTGCGGGCGTGTGCGTCGCTTCCGCGCTGGCGGGGTGCAAGACGCTCTCGAACGCGTTGCACTTTTCCGAGCCCGATGTGCAGCTGAAGGAGATCCAGATCACAGGCATCGGGTTGTCGGGCGGCACGCTCAACCTCGCGCTCGATGTCTACAACCCCAACGACTACCGATTGCGCTCCACGCGCCTGGAGCTCGGGATCGACCTCGAAAGCACCCACTTCGGTGACGCCCTGCTCGAGACGCCGCTGGAGCTGCCGTCGCAGCAGCACACGCTCGTCACCGTCCCGGTGCGGTTCGAGTGGGCCGGCGTCGGGGCGGGGGCGCGCGCGTTGCTCGCGCGCCAGGCAATCCGGTTCGGGCTGACGGGGACCGCCTATCTCGGCACGCCGCTGGGCGACCGGCGTGTCCAGGTCAAGGGCAGCGGCGACGTGCCGCTGCGCCGGCTGATTCAGTAGCGGAGCGACCGGCCATCCGCCAGCTGATCGACATCCAGCCGCCGATCGAGCGCGCGTATCTCATCGGCGCGCCCCGCAAAGGATCTCCCGACTCGCTGCGCGTCGACGAGCACCTGACCGAGCTGGCGCGCCTCGCCGACACCGCCGGCGCCGAGGTCATCGGACAGCTGGTGCAGCGCATCGAAGCACCGACCCCCAACCTCTACCTCGGTCCTGGAAAGGTGGACGAGCTGCAGGGGCTGTTGCGCGAGTCCGGGGCGTCATTGTTGTTGTTCGACGAGCCGCTCTCCCCGGTGCAGGGCGTCAATCTGGAGAAGGCCACGGGGGTCCGCGTGATGGACCGCTCCGAGGTCATCCTCGACATCTTCGCGACGCGGGCGCGCAGCGCGGAGGCGAAGATGCAGGTGGAGCTCGCTCAGCTCGAATACCTGCTGCCACGTCTCACCCGGATGTGGACGCACCTCTCGCGTATCCGCGGCGGCATCGGTCTCCGGGGACCGGGCGAAACCCAGCTCGAGACCGACCGG
>DATFSB010000201.1:0-6060 GCA_035262825.1 Gemmatimonadales bacterium
CCGCCCCGATGAAGTGCTGCAGGTTGCCGGCGATGTGCAGCGCCAACGTGCCGGCCGAATTGGCGATCCCCGGCGGCAACGCCCACACCGATGCCTCGTCCGGATACGCCTCGAGCTCGCGCCGCACGGCGTTGACATCCCGCACCATCACGCGCGCTACATACTCGGGGCTCATGGCAACTCCAGGTCAGGGGTTCGACGCCGACGCCTTCCGGATACCCGGCTTCGGCCGAATCTCCCCCAAATCGATCCCCGGCGGTAGCCCCTGTGGGAACCGCGCATCTGCCGCGAGATCGGCCCACGCGCGCGGCGGCAGGTGGCGCAGCGGCGCATGCGACTCATTGGACGAGGCCACGATCCCGGTTATCAGCCATGCCGGAGCGGTGAGCAGGAGAAATGCACCGTTGGAAATCGTCGACACGACTCCGAGCGCGGTAAACCCCGCGACCGATCCGGCCTCGGACCGATAGCGCGCGACCTGCCCATTCCTCACCGTGCGTGTGGGCACAGCCGCGACCCGGCCGCTGTCTGGAAGAATCCACAGTGTATCTGCACTTGCCGCAATCAGCTCCCCCGTGATCGTGGTGTCGCTCCGACCAGCCACAGGCACTCCCACCTCGATCCACGCACCGTAGCCATCCTGCCCCGCTTCCGACGGCCCAGGGAGAAATCCTCCAGGCGCCGGGTTGTAAGCACACGCGGTCGTAACGAGCAGCGTCGCGAATACCAGCCCCTTAGTGGCGGACATAACGACTGCTCCAGAAAAGGTGCTCGAGACTCGGCTCCACCGCTTTGAACTGCGGCGCCAGCTCCCGCAACATCCCCGAGGGATCGAACGCCATCCGCGCCGCCTTCAGGGGATCCGCCTCGGGCAGCCACTCGCGCCGCAACCACTCGAGGTAGTAGCCGCGCGACTCGAGGAAGAGCTCGTAGCGCTCCGGGTGCGCCGGGAGCCGGTAGACGATGTCGTAGGCGTCGCCGGGAAGCGTGGTCAGTGGCCGGTGGCCGGTGGAATCAGTCAGGGCATTCGTAGCATCGCTATCAATTGCCGCGCCGCGTTTCACCACGGTCGGAACGATGCGCATCGGCTGGACCGAATCCCCGAACGCCGCGAGCGCCACATAGTCGACCCGCCACAACCCCCGCGTCAGCCGCAACCGCACGCGCAGCGGACCCCGAGCCGTGGCCGCAGGTAATGGGACCACCTTCGTATCGACCGCGATCGGCCCCGTCTCCCCCGTCGACCCGACCGGCACCCACTCGCCTTCCGCACCCGGGACCATCACCTCGATCCTCCCCAGCAGATCCTGGATGCCGCTCACCCGCCGGCGCAGCGCGGGGCCGCCCGACTCGAGCGACGCGAGCAATGTCCCCGCGTCCGCTCCGAGATAGGCGAGCGTCTGGTAGAGGAGATAGGTCGTGAGCAGCGTCTGGCGCGAAGCGACGACCAGGCCGACTCTCCCCGGCGGCACCGAGTCGAACTCCAAATCGATCGTCTCGCGCGTCCCGAGATCGACCGAATCGCTGCGACTGAAGCGCTCGACCCCGTCGACCTGCGCCAGCGCCGCCCGGCAGTCGCCTTCGGCCGCGCTGCATGACGTCGGCGTGGCAAGCCGCGTCGACTGGAAATAGCGGCCGTCGGGCGTCGCAAACACCCTGCCGCCCATGGGACGCGGCAGCACCAGAAGATTCGCCCGCCGGATGACGTGGGTTTCGAGCGCCTCGTTCGTAACGTGGACAGTGAAGTCGCGCCGCAACGGGCGGCTGGCGTACAGCATGTCCACATCCGTCGCCTCGAGCGCCGGCGCTATGCTCGCCGAGAACCCCTCGGCCTGCAGCACGAAGCGCCCGCTCGAGTCTGCGGCATAGAACGTCGGACAGGAGCCGAAGCAGGTCTTCGGGTTGGCTGCGCAGATCCCGGCGACGATCGCCGTCACACCCGCCATCACCGTCAACGCCGACGTCGCTCCCGATTGCTTCACCACGTTCGTTTCGAACAGGGCGACCGAGTCCGATGGAAACCGGAAGTCGCCGCTCGACACGACGGTGCGATTGACGTCGAGCAGCTGCCCGGTACCGCTGATCACGCGACCGCCGGAGTCGGCGTGCCACCCGGAGAGGAGATAGACGTAGCCGTTCTTGAGATGGGCCTTGAGGTAGGCCGACTTGCCGTCGAGGGTGGCCGCCTGGTCGGCCGGCACGACGCGCCGCTCGACCCGATGGATGCACCCCAGCGCCAGCGCGAGTGACAGGACCGCGATCCGCTTCATCGCACCCTCCCTTTCCTGCGCCTAAGCTTCACCGCCCCTGTCAAGCTACGATCAAGCGCCGCTACGTCGAGCGCGCTACAATCCCGCCATGACGGCTCTCTCCACGATTTTCCTGCTGGCGTCCAACGCGGTGCCGCTCTACGGGGTGCTGTTCCTGCACTGGCAGATCTTCCCGCTCGTCCTGATCTATTGGCTCGAAAACATCGTCGTTGGGGGCTACAACGTGCTGCGACTCGCAGTAGCCGACCCCTCGTCGACCTGGCGCTGGATCGGCAAGCTGATCGTGATCCCGATCTTCGTGCTGCATTTCGGCGTCTTCACCTTCATCCACGGGGTGTTCGTTTTCATCCTGTTCGGCGGACCGTTCTACCGCAGCCACATTCCCCCCACCTCCGCGCTCGTGCTGCAAGCGATCCGCGAAACCGGCATCTGGTTCGCGCTGCTCGCGGTCGTGATCTCGCACGGTGTGACGTTCATCTGGAATTTCCTGCTCGGCGGTGAATACAAGAACGTCCCGCTCTGGGACCTGGTGCGCCAGCCGTATTCGCGCGTGCTGGTGCTGCACGTCGTGGTGTTCCTCACCGCGCTGGCGTTGAGTCGCGGACATACGCCGCTCTATGGGCTGGTGCTGCTGGTGGCCTTGAAGACGGTGGCGGACTTGGTGTCGCATCACGCGGAGCGGCGCCGGTTCGCGGTACTACCAGCTGTCAGCTGACAGCTGTCAGCTCTCAGCTTACGCCCGCGGATGGTACTTCTTGTGCACCGACCTCAAATAGTCGCGGTCGACATGCGTATAGAGCTGCGTCGTCGCCAGATCGGCATGCCCCAGCATCTCCTGCACCGCCCGCAGATCCGCTCCTCCCTCGAGCAGGTGCGTCGCAAACGTGTGCCGCAGCGTGTGCGGCGTGACCCGCTTCGCGATCCCCGCGCGTTTCGCGGCGTCCTTGATGATGCCCCAGGCGCCGACGCGCGTCAGCGGCCCGCCGCGCGCGTTGAGAAACAGCACCCCCCTGCTCTTTCCCTTGTCGAGCGCCGGCCGCACGGAGCGCGTGTACAGCGCCACCGCGCCCAGGGCGCGCCGCCCCACGGGGACGAGCCGCTGCTTCGAGCCCTTGCCGAACAGCCGCGCGATGCCGTCTTCGAAGAACACGTCGGATGACTTCATGGTGACCAGCTCCGACACGCGCCCACCGGTCGCGTAGCCCAGCTCGAGCAGTGCGCGGTCGCGAATCCCGAGCGGCTCGTCGGGGTTCGGCGCGGACAGCAGGCGGTCGATCTCCGGGACGGTCAGCACCGTCGGCAGCGAGCGCCACCGCTTGGGCGACTCGAGCCGTTCCGTAGGATTCGCCTTGGCGTGACCCTCTCCCACGAGAAACCGGTAGTAGGTGCGCAGCGCCGAGATCTGCCGGTGGATCGAGGACGGCGCGAGCCCCGCGTCTTTCAGGGCGTAGACGAACTCACGCAGCGACCCCGGCGTCACGTCATCTGGCGACTTTCTGCCATGCTCGGCGGCATAGGTCGCTAGGCGCTGGACGTCCCGCAGATAACTCTCGACCGTATTGCGGCTATGCCCCGCCTCGAGGGCGAGGTAGTCCCGGAATTGCTCGAGCTGGAAGCCCTTCATGGTCCCAAGCGACGCCGCCGTATCACCAACACGATCGCGATCAATACGAGAGCCAGCGCCGCGATCCCGAGAACCCGGTTCACTCGCCCCAGGGTTGCGAGCGCCTGATCGAGCGTCGGCGCCAGTCGCACCACGAGGAAGATGATCGCGCCGTACCACAGTGCCGATGCCAGGGCGATGGGAAGTAGCGCACGCCACGGCGGCACGCGCGCGACTCCGGCGAACGGCGGCACCACGCCGCGCCACACCGGCAACAGCCGCGAGAAGAAGATCCCGTAGCTGCCGTGCCGCGCGTAGGCCGCTTCGATGTGGGCCAGCGTGGCCTCGGACAATAGGCGGCGCCCAATCCGCCCGGTGAAGAACGCTCGGCCGTAGTGCCGCCCCACGAAATAGACGAGCGCGGCGCTCACGACGTTGCCCACCCAGGTGACGGCGAACACCGTCCAGGGATCGAGAATGCCATGGCCGGCGAGAAAGGCGCCCAGCGCGACAACGGTGTCGGCGGGCACGGGAGGAAAGACGTTTTCGACGGCGGCGAGGAGACCGATCGAGCAGTACAGCGGAACGGCCGGGAGGGTGGCGAGCGACTGGAGCCAGCCGCTCAGGTACGGCCCTCCTCGAGCAGGCAGACGGCGATCACGGCGATCCCCTCGCCGCGGCCGATGAAGCCCATTCCCTCATTCGTCTTCGCCTTCACCGACATGTTCGAGAACCCCGTCACCGCCGCCTCGGCGAGCTTCTCGCGCATCTCGTCGACGTAGCCCGAGAGCTTCGGCTCCTGAGCGATGATCGTGATGTCGGCACTGACGACCGAGTAGCCGAGCTCCGCCGCCTTGAGCGTCGCCTTGCGCAGCAGGTCGAGCGATTTCGCGTCCTTCCACTTGGGGTTGTCGGGCGGAAACATCTGCCCGATGTCGCCCAGACAGGCGGCGCCGAGAATCGCGTCGGTCAGCGCGTGGGCGACGGCGTCGGCGTCCGACCAGCCGTCCAGCCCCAGGTCGTGCGGTATCTCCACCCCGCCGAGCACGAGCGAGCGTCCCTCGGCGAAGCGATGCGAATCGTACCCGATGCCGATGCGCGTGGCCATTATTTCTGGAGGATACGCAGCGCCAGGTGCGCCGCATTCTTGGCGTTGTCGATCCCCACTGTCGCCACCGGGACGCCGGGAGGGACCTGCACCGTGGCCAGCAGCGCGTCGAGTCCGTTGAGCGGGCCCACGGCGAACGGTACACCGATGACCGGAAGATCCGTCATCGACGAGGCGAATCCGGGAAGCGCGGCGGAGAGCCCGGCCCCGGCGATGACAACACGACACCCGCGAGCTTTCGCGCCTTTCACGAGCTCCGCCGTCCGATCGGGCGCGCGATGCGCCGAGGAGGCGTGGAATTCGTAGCTCACGCCGGCTTTGGTCAGCACCTCGAACGCCGGTTCGATGCGGGACTTGTCGCTTTCGGAGCCGACGATGATCAGAACATCAGGCATAGGCGTTATGGGTCATGGGTCTTTGGTTCAGGCGGCTTCCGGCAGCAGTGTGTAGTCCTGGCGGCGCTTGACCGGCTCATAGCCGGCGTCGCTGATCAGGCGCTGCATTTCAGGTAAGGTCATCCGCCAGGTGGTGCCGGCGGCGCTCACCACGTTCTCCTCCATCATCAGCGAGCCGAAGTCGTTGGCGCCGAAGCGCAGCGCCACCTGGCCGATCTTCGGCCCCATCGTCACCCAGCTCGCCTGGATGTTGGGCAGGTTGTCGAGCACGATGCGCGCGATCGCTTGGGCGCGCAGATAGGCGACTGCGTCGGTCTTCCCGAGATACTCGAGCTCGGTGTGCTCGGGCTGCAACGGCCAGCAGATGAACGCGGTGAAGCCCCCGGTGCGACCCTGCACCTCGCGCACGCGGAACAGATGCTCGATCCGGTCCGCCAGCGTCTCGCCCAGGCCGTACATCATGGTGACGCTGGTCTTGAGTCCCAGTCCGTGCGCCACTTCCATCACTTCGAGCCAGCGATCGGCGCCGGCCTTCTTCTTGGCGACGCGGTCGCGGATCTCCTGCACCAGGATCTCGCCGCCGCCGCCCGGGATCGAATCGAGCCCTGCCGCCATCAGCTCCTTCAGCACCTCCTCGATCGTCATCCCGAAGCGGCCGGCGAAGAAATCGATCTCGGACGGCGA
>DATFSB010000202.1:0-3050 GCA_035262825.1 Gemmatimonadales bacterium
CGAAGCCGATCAGCACCGCGCGCAGCGGCTGCTCGGCGGGCTCGACCACCTCGTCGTCCAGGACATTTTCCTCACCCGCACCGCCGAGTTCGCTCACGTCGTGCTCCCCGCCTCGTCGAGCTGGTGTGAGTCCGAGGGGACGGTCACGAACAGCGAGCGGCGGGTGCAGCGCCTGCGGCCGGCGCTTCAGCCCCCCGGCGACGCGCGCGACGACATCTGGATCATCTGCGAAATCGCGCGACGGCTGGGCTGCGACTGGGGGCACCCCTCCGCCGAAACGGTGTGGAACGAAGTCCGCGAAATGGCGCCGAACTTCAAAGGGATGTCGTACGCGCGTCTCGAAAAGGAAGGTGGACTGCAGTGGCCGTGCTATGACGAGCAGCACCCGGGCGAGCTGTTCCTGCACAGCCGCCTGTGGAAGGAGCCGCGCGAGGGACCGGCGGCGCCCTTCTCGGTCGTCGAGCACGATCCGCCGCTCGAGCGGCCCGACGCCGAGTACCCGTTCCAGCTGACCACCGGACGGCGTCTCGATTCCTACAACACCGGTGTCCAGACCGGCGGGTACAGCTCGCCGCTGCGCCGCGGCGAGACCCTCGATCTCTCGCCCGAGGACGCCGAGCGGCTCGGGGTCATGGAAGGCGACCCGGTGCGCGTGACGTCGCGGCGCGGCAGCGTCGTCGCTCCGGCCCACCTCGATCGCTCGCTCCGGGCGGGACTCGTCTTCATGACGCTGCACTTCCAGGATGAAGTGACGACCAACGTCCTCACGGTGGACTACACCGATCCGAAGTCGGGAACGGCGGAGTTCAAAGCGTGCGCCGTCCGCGTCGAGCCCATCGGCACCGCTGCCGGCGCCCCCGCCTCCGCGGGCGAGCGGGGCCGGAGGTAGGGCGAGGCTTGGATCTCCGGCTGCTCGAAGCCAAGGCGTCTCCCGTCGAGCGGGCAGCGATCGACGCCCTGCTCGGCCCCCCGCACTCGGGATGGGACGGCGGGACGCGCACCGCGCGCGACGCCCATACCGCGGACGGCGGACAGGCGGCGCGCGATCAGCGCCACATGCTGCTGCCGGCATTCCACGCCGTCACCGCGCGCGTGGGGTGGGTCAGCGAGGGCGCGTTCAACTACATCTGCGAGCGCCTCACCGTCCCTCCCGCCGAAGCCTACGGCGTCATCACCTTCTACGCTCTGCTGTCCACCGATCCCCGCCCCCCACGCGTCGTGCACGTGTGCGACGACATCGCCTGTCGCGCCGCCGGAGCGAACGCCATCTGCGGCGAGCTCGAAAAAGCCGCTGGACCCGCCTACCACGCGCCACACGGCAATCACCACACTGTCCCCGACAGCGGGTGGATGCGGAGTCCCTGTCTCGGCCTGTGCGATCAGGCACCGGCCGCCCTGGTGACCGCCGCCGGTGAGGCGCCGGTGGAGCGGCTGTTCGGAGCGGTAGATGCCGCCGGTCTCGGAAAGGTGCTGAAGGGCGATCTCGCCCCGACGACGTTGCCGCGGCTCAAGGTCCCGCAGTCTGGAGACCCGTCGCTCCGCATCCTGCGCCGTGTCGACGTCATCGATCCCACGAGCCTCGACCAGTACCGCGCGCACGGCGGCTATGAGGCGTTGCGCCGGGCCTTCGAGCTCGGCCCGGAAGGCGTGATTCGCGACGTCACCGAAGCGAAGCTGCTGGGTCGCGGCGGCGCCGCCTTCCCGACCGGACGCAAATGGGACGCCGTGGCGCGGCAGCCGGTGCGCCCGCACTACCTCGTGTGCAACGCCGACGAGTCCGAGCCCGGGACCTTCAAGGATCGCGTGGTGATGGAGGGCGACCCCTTCAGCGTCATCGAAGCGATGACGATCGCCGGTATCGCGACCGGCTGCGCCCGCGGCTTCATCTACCTGCGCGGTGAATACCCGCTCGCCCGCGAGCGGCTGCAGCACGCGATCGACACGGCCAGAGAACGGGGGCTGCTCGGCACGGACGTGATGGGCCGCGGCGCGGCGTTCGACATTGAAATCCGCAAGGGCGGCGGCGCCTACATCTGCGGTGAGGAGACGGCGATCTTCAACTCGGTCGAGGGGCTGCGCGGCGAGCCGCGCAATAAACCCCCTTTCCCCGTCCAGGCCGGCCTCTTCGGAAAACCCACCGTCGTCAACAACGTCGAAACCCTCGTCAACGTGCTCGAGATCCTGCGCATCGGCGGTGCGGCCTATGCCGCCATCGGGACGAAGGACTCGACCGGGACGCGGCTCTTCTGTCTGTCGGGCGCCATCGCGAAGCCCGGCGTTTACGAGGTGCCGTTCGGCGTCACGCTGCGGCAGCTGATCGAATTGGCGGGCGGCCTGCCGCGCGGGAGAAAGCTGCAGGCGGTTCTCCTCGGTGGGGCCGCCGGCGTTTTCCTGCGCCCCGACGAGCTCGACACCATCCTCTCCTTCGAGGGAGCGCGCGCCGCGCAGGCGACCCTCGGCTCGGGCGTCGTCATGCTGTTCGACGACCGCGTCGACATGGTCGATATCGTGTTGCGGATCGCCGCGTTCTTCCGCGACGAGTCGTGCGGCCAGTGCGTCCCCTGCCGCGTCGGCACAGTGCGACAGGAAGAAGCACTGCACCGGCTGCTACACAAGCAGCCGCGCGGCGGCGTGACGGGTGAGTTGGCGCTGCTCGAGGAAATCGGCGCCGCCATGAAGGACGCGTCGATCTGCGGTCTCGGTCAGACCGCCTACAGCGCCGTCGAGTCGGCGGTGAAGCGACTGCGGCTGTTCGAGGGGGCGACGGCGTGAGCGACTTCGTGCAGCTGTCTCCCCCGCGCCGCACCGTCGAGATCACGATCGACGGGAAGCCAGTGAAGGTCCCTGAGGGGACGACGATTTACGACGCCTGCGTGCAGCAGGGCATCACGATCCCCACGCTCTGCTACATCGAGACGCTGCACCCCGTGAATGTGTGTCGCGTCTGCGTCGTCGAAGTGGAGGGATCGCGCGTGCTCGTCCCGTCGTGCTCGCGCAAGGTCGAGCCCGGCATGGTGGTGAAGACCAGCACCGAGCGGGTCCACCACAGC
>DATFSB010000203.1:0-6355 GCA_035262825.1 Gemmatimonadales bacterium
CACGCCCATCGAGCAGAGTCGCACGTAGATGTCCGAAAACGCCACCCACACGAGGCTCATCCAGGCCCAGAGCATGTGGCGGCTGTTGAGGCAGGTGACGCAGGCGTAGGCGACGCGCCGCACCGGCCGGCGCGACAGCAGGTCGAGCCCGCCGCCGACGAGGTGGCGCAGGCTGTGGCAGCTCAGTGTGTAGCCGCCCAGCAGCACGACGTTCAGGGCGAGCACCAGCGTCCCGACGCCGAGCCCCAGGTGCTGCGCGCCGGTGGCGGGGTCGGTGAACCAGAGCGCGTCCCACACGTCGCGGCCGAGGATGACGAGAAAGCCGAGAGCGAGGTAGAGGAAGTAGCGGTGGGCGTTCTGGAGAATCAGTGGAAAGGAGCGCTCGCCGAGGTAGGTCTTGCGCGGCTCACCCACGGTACACGCCGGGGGATCGGCCCAGAACGCCTTGTAGTACGCGCCGCGATAGTAGTAGCAGGTGAGGCGGAACCCGCCCGGCGCCCAGAGAATGAGAATTGCCGGCGACCAGGGGAGCCACGACGGCCACCACGCGGGAAGCGCGCCGAACCACGCCTGTGCCGACCCGAACAGCTCGGGGGAATACAGCGGCGAGAGGTAGGGTCCGAAGCGATAATGATCACCCTGCAACGCGGCCCAGGTCGCGTAGACGATGAATGCCGCGAGAATGGCGAACACGAGGGCGGGCTGGAGCCACCAGCGGTCCTGTCGCGACGTCGCGCCGAAGCGCCGCCTGACGAGCGGCAGGGTGGGGGTCCCGGTCGTCATCCTGTGACAGCTCCCATGCGTGTAAGGTCAGACAGACTATAATCTGATCACCTCCACCCCGTGAGGAGAACCGTGCACCGCCTGACCTTGACGCTGGCGCTCGCCCTGTTGCCCGCGGCGCGCGTCGTTGCCCAGCATCAGATGGCACCGGGCGATTCCGATAGCGGGCCCGTGATTCACGGCCGCACGTTCTCGACCGGGACACGAGAGGGGTGGACGTTCTCGACGCCGCACCTCGACATCAACGGCGGTCTCTACCGCATCAGCTCGGGCGGGACGTCGAAGGGCTTCTTTCGCCTGCATCTCCAGACGGCGCTGGGAATCCACCTCGTGCAGGTGTCGAGCGACCTGCAGTGGATTCCGTCGTCCGGGGCCACGCCGGTGTGGTCGGGGACGCTCGAGCTGGCGCCGATCCACCAGGAGTCGCCGTTCTATGTTGCGGGCGGCATCGGTCTCGTCACCGGACACGACTTCGGGGTGGACAAGCTCGTCGGGTGGGCCGAGGGGACCGTTGCCGCGCGGACGCCGATTCACGAGCTCACGCCGTTCGTCCAGGTCGGCCGGGCTCTGGTCTCCGGAAGCCGCACGGAATTCCTGATCGGGATCGCGCATCCCCTGGCGCCCTACAAACTCCACTTTCCGTGAGCGACGCCGCGATGTCCGACCTCTCCCAGATCCGCAACGTCTCCGACACCGCCCACTGGGTGGCCGTCTACCGGGCGATGGAGACGGATCGGCGCGACGCCATTTTCCGGGACCCGCATGCGCGCCGCCTCGCCGGGCCGCGCGGGGAAGCGATCGTCAACGGCATGAAAAACGGCCGCCGCTGGGCGTGGCCGATGATCGTGCGCACGGCGGTGATGGACGAAATCATCCTCCGCGCGGTGAACCGCGAAGGCGTGCGCACGGTGGTGAACCTGGCCGCCGGCCTCGATGCCCGCCCCTGGCGGCTCGACCTGCCGCTGAAGCTCACCTGGTTCGACGTCGATCTCCCCGAGATCCAGCAGTACAAGCGCGAGGCGCTTCAGGGGGAGCGGCCGCAGTGCCAGCTCGAGTGGGTCCCGGCCGATCTCGCCGATGGCGCGGCGCGCAAGGCGGTCCTGGCCCGCATCGCAGCCACGCTCGGCCCCGCCCTCGTCATCAGCGAGGGCCTCTTGATCTACCTCGAGCGCGAGCAGGTGATGGCGCTGGCGACCGATCTCGCGGCGACGCCGAACCTGCGCTGGTGGCTGTTCGACATCGCCTCCCCCGGCCTGCTGAAGATGATGGGCCGGACGTGGGGCAAGGGCGTCAGCCAGTCGGCGCCGTTCAAGTTCGCTCCCCAGGAAGGCACGGCGTTTTTCGAGCCGGCGGGCTGGACGGAGGTCGAGTACCGCTCGATGTTCGAAGAGTCGCTGCGGCTCAAGCGGACGATGCCGCTCGCCCGGTTCTGGAAGGTGGTGGGACAGATCATGACGGTGTTCAATCCGCGAAAGCGCGAAGAGTTCAAGCGGTTTTCGGGGATTGTGCTGATGGAGAGGAAACGGTAGGAGACGGTAGGAAGGCGGTAGGAGACGGTAGGGGTTGAAGCATGAACGGCCGAGGCACGTTGCCCCGGCCGTTCTTCACTCCTACCGTCCCCTACCGTCTCCTACAACTCCTACCGTCTCCTAGAATTGCCACCGCATCCCGACCTGCAGCTGCCGCGGGTCGCCCAACCCCGAGCGCAGCGTGCCGTCGAAGTTGAGGTAGGTGGCGAACGACGGATCGCGGAAGTTGTCGTTGCCCGTCAGGTTGAACACCTCGGCGATGATCTCGAGCTGCTGCCCCGGACGGCCGACCGGCAGCGACTTCGACACGCGCACATCCCACGAGAAGAACGCGTTGTCTTTGCGCAGGGTGTTGCGCGTCAATACTGAATCCGTCGCGGCCGAGGCCAGACTCCCGCAGATCCGGTCGGCAGGTGCGGTGGCCCGCTCGCCCGCGGGGGGGGCAAAGGGGTTATTCAGGCGCGGGCCGCAGCTCGCCGATGTCGGCTGTGCCGAGTAGTAGCTGACGCGGTTGTTGATCTGGAAGCCGCGAACCTCGGTCAAGAGCCAGCCGTTGAAGCGATGACGCTGATCGCGGTCGCTCCAGTTGTATTCCTTGCCCAGCGAATCGATGCGGGCGTAGCGCAGCGAAAACGGATCGCGCTCGTTGTCGTCATCGGACTTGTCGAACGACAGCGTGTAGTTCAGCTCGAACTGTACATGGGGATCGAGGTAGCGCTTCAGCCCCACCGTGAACGCGTTGTAGCGGGACTTCGCCGTGCTCTGCACCGTCCACAGCGTCCCGATGCCGTTGGCGCCGCCGGGTGCGAGGCCGGTGCCCCACGGGCTCCCAAAGATGGGATCGTTGCTGTTGATGAAGCGCGTGAGGTGATCGGTGCTGGCGTGCGTGTAGCTCAGCGAGACAGCCGTCTCGTTGCCCAGCTTCCGCTCATACGCGATCGAGGCGGCGAGCGTGCGCGGGTTCTCGAAGTTCTTGTCATACACGTACACGTCCGGATCGAACGGCCCGGTCACCGGCGACGCCAACAGGCTGTCGTAGGCAGGCGGCCGGCCGAGAATCGGGATCAGGGCGCTGTTGCGGAACAGCGTCTGCCCCACCGACCCGTTGGTGCTGCGCGCGCTGGCGAGGTTCAGCCCCGGGATGCGGGCATAGTAGAGACCCACCGATCCGCGCACGACCGAGCGGCCATCGCCCTGCATGTCGTACGCAAATCCGAAGCGCGGCTGGAACATCTTCTTGTCCGACGGGATCGTGCCGTCCGACGGGAAGGCGTGCCCATTGACCGTCTGACCGATGAACGGCGCGAAGAACACCTGCGAGGGCGGCGTGAGGGGCGCCGGCTCGATCTGCGCGCTCCAGCGCAGGCCGTAGTTGATCGTCCACTTGGAGTTCGGCTTCCACGTATCCTGCGCGTAGAGGTCGTACTCGTTCTGCACGATCGACTGCGTGCCGGCTTGATCGACGGTGAGCGGCGGTACCCCGGCGAACTGCAAGTACAACACGACGGGCCCGGTGATGACAGAGTCTGCGCTGCCACACGCGCCGTTGTTGTTGCCGCGGGTGCCGTGACCACCCCCAGTCGTCGTGTCGGTGCATTCGACGTATCCGGAACCGTTCGTCACGTAGTTGATGAAACCCGATACGCTGTTGAACGCCATGCGGCCGTTGGCGAATCCGATGAACGTCTGCACCGTCTCGGTGCGGTTCCACTCGCCGCCGAACTTGAAGAGGTGGCTGCCCTTGCCGATCGAGAAGTTGTCGAGCACCTGAATGCGGTTGTCGTGATCCTTGATCGGCAGGAAGAACGGCATGCCGAAGCGGAAGGCGTTCCCGAAATCCATATCGGTGTCTTTGAACGGCGTCCCCGAGCCTGGATTGATCGGCCCGTCATACGGCCGCGGCCGGTCCTCACGCGAGTACTGGAACCGGACCTCGTTGCTCGCGTGCGCGCCGAGGAACGAGTGCAGGCTGCCGTTCACCGCGTTGGAATAGTCGCGCTCTAGACCGTTGGCCGACGCTCCCCAGGTGTCGAAGTCGAAAGTCCCGTTCCTCTGTTGCGACCAAGTGTAGTTGTACTTGAGCGACAGGTTGTGCCGCTCCGACAGGCGGAAGTCGAGCTTCACGAGGGCGGCCCGCGCGTCGTTGGTGCGCGCGATCGAGCCGAAGTCGTTCGCCAGAGCGCCGCCGAACGCGGTGCCGAGGAACTGCGTGAGCGAGTCGAGCGCCGCCGAGTGCGGCCGCGTGGTCTGTTTGGTCTCGTTATAGATCTGCTGGTCGTAGGCGATGAAGTAGAACGCCTTGTCTTTCTTCAGCGGCCCGCCCAGCGTGAACCCGAACTGATGTTGCGAAAAATCGGGATTGAACTTCTCGACCGAATTGTTGGCGAAGGTGTGCTGCGGCGAGCCCGAAAGCGCGTCGAACTTGCCGAAGTAATGCAGCGAGCCGTGCACTTCGTTCGTGCCGGACTTGGTGATCACGTTCACGAACCCGCTCGAGGCCCGCCCGAACTCGGCGTTCGCCCCTTCGCTCACCACCACCACCTCGCGCACCGCGTCGAGGTTGAAGGTGAAGGCAGGGCGCTGCCCGCCGCGCTGCTCGCCGAAGAACGGGTTGTTGAAGTCGGCGCCGTCCACGGAGACGTTGTTGTGAATGCCCCGCTGTCCCGACACCGTCAGCTCGTCGCCATCCGGCCCCTGCACGATCGACACGTTGGGGGTGAGCAGCGTCAGGTTGAGGTAGTTGCGGCCGTTGTTGGGGAGGCCCTGGATCGCCTGCACGGGGATGCGTTGCGAGGTCTCCGTTTTCGTCGGATCGACGACGGCCTGGGTTGCCTCGACGTTCACGGCCGCGAGCGTGATCGCCAGCAGCGAGAGGCGCAGGTCGACGCTCTGACCCACCCGCAGGGTGATGTCCTTCTGCGTGACCGGATTGAACCCGACCGATCGCGCGGTGACGTCATAGACGCCGAGCGGCAGGAGTGTCGCGACGAAGTTGCCGCCCACGTCCGACGTGACGGTGTGCTGGAAATTGGTCTGCGTCTCGTGCAGCAGCACCTGCGCTCCGCTGACCGGCGCGCCGTTCGGGTCGACCACGACGCCGCGAATGATGCCGGTCGTCGCCTGCGCCTGAGCCGCGACACGGGTGAACGGAAGCGCGATGAGGACGGCGGAAACCAACGACCCAGCCAGCCAATGGCGAGACCGCACTGGCAGCATGACGACCCCCTCCGGGTGTGTGGTGCGTTCGGGCGCGGCTAGCGTAGCACGGGTCCGGAGGGTCCGCAAGCCGAATTGCCGGTGGCGCAAACGGGCGTAGGTTTCCTCCACCCACAACACCGAGGATGGTGATCATGAAGGCGCGCACCACCGCCGCGCTGGCCATCGTCAGCGGCGCGATGCTTGGTTGCAACCGGAAGCCCGCTCCCCCGCCCGCTCCGCCGGCCGTGAACGTGGTGACCATCACGGCGAGCGACTTCAGCTTCGCGGCGCCGGACACGATCCCCGCCGGGATGACGACAGTGAAGCTCTCGAACGCGGGAAAGGAAGCGCACCAGGTCGTCTTCATCCGCATCGATTCGGGGAAGACGATGGCCGACGTCGCGAATCTCATGAAGGACCCGAACGCGAAGGTGCCCGGCTGGATAAGCTTCCCGATAGGCGCGAACACGATCGAACCGGGTGATTCCAGCAACGCCACGGCGGCGCTGACCGCGGGGAGTTACGTGCTGATCTGCTTCGTCGGATCCCCCGACGGGACGCCGCACGCCAGCAAGGGCATGGTGAAGCCCCTGGTGGTCACGGCGTCGACAGGACCGCTGGCCGCCGAGCCGACCGCGGACATCACAATCACGGAGAAGGATTACACCTGGGACATTTCGGGACCGATCACGGCAGGCACGCACACCTTCCGCGTCGAGAACGCGGGGCCGCAGGTGCACGAGGTCCAGATCTTCCAGCTCGCGCCGAAGAAGACCGCGAAGGACTTCCAGGCCTGGATGACCGCCGGGATGAAGGGTCCGCCGCCGGCCACGGAAGTCGGCGGA
>DATFSB010000204.1:0-2301 GCA_035262825.1 Gemmatimonadales bacterium
TATGTGGTGGATCGCATGCGAGCGAGACCATGACCGCGATCGACCGTCTGCTGCAGGTGCCGGGCCCGCGTTCCCGGAGTCTGTTCGACGCCGAGGCCGAGCATCTCGCGCCCGGCACTCAGAGCGTGGCGTTGTTCAGCCGGCTGTCGATCGACCGCGGCGAAGGGGCGATCCTCTGGGATGTCGACGGCAACCGCTACATCGATCTGCTCGCCGGCGTCGCCGTGGCGAGCCTCGGCTACGCGCACCCGCGCTACGTCGCGGCGATGCAGCGCCAGCTCGAGCGCGTGCACGTCGGCAGTTTCACGACGGAAAACCGGGCCGCGCTGGTGAAGCTGCTGGCCCATCTCGCTCCGGGTGACCTCAACCGCACGCAGTTCTACTCGAGCGGCGCCGAAGCGGTGGAAGCGGCGCTGCGGCTCGCGCAGTCGCAGACCGGGCGCCGCGAGGTGATCGGCTTCTGGGGCGGCTTCCACGGCAAGACCCGCGGCGTGCTGCCGCTGCTCGGCAGCTCCTTCAAGCACGGGCTCGGGCCGCTGCATCCCGGCGCCTATTCGACTCCCTACGCGAGCTGCGCGCGCTGCGCCTTCGACAAGACATTCCCGTCCTGCGAATGGCACTGCGTCGAGTTCCTGAAGCAGAAGATCGCGGTCGAGACGAGCAACGACATCGCGGCGATCATCGTCGAGCCGATCCAGGGGACCGCCGGCAACATCGTCCCGCCGCCCGGCTATCTGAAGGTGCTGCGGCGCACCGCCGACGAACTGGGTGCGCTCCTGATCTGCGACGAGATGATCACGGGGTTCGGCCGCACCGGGAAAATGTTCGCGGTCGAGCACGAGCCAATCGTGCCCGACGTGATCACGATCGGCAAAGGCTTCGGGGGCGGCTTCCCGATGACGGGAATCATCATGAAGGAATCGATCGCGTTCGCCAAGCCGTTCGCGAATCCGAGCGGCAGCTCCTCGAGCTACGGCGGCAACCCGCTCGCCGCGGCGGCGGCCCGCGTCACCGTCGAAACGATCATCGAAGACGGATTGGTCGAGCACGCCCGGCGGCTGGGCGAGTTGATGCGCGCCGAGATGAAGCGGTGGGAAGAGACGATCCCGATCGTGAGCGACGTGCGCGGCCGCGGCCTGATGCTGGGATTCGATCTCGTGCAGCCCGGGACGCAAACGCTGCTCGACAAGGCGACCACCAAGCGCATCTTCCACGATCTGCTGGAGCGCGGCGTGATCGCCATGATCTACAACCCTGAGGTGCGCATCAACCCGCCGCTCGTCATCGGCGAGGAACAGGCCATGGAAGCGCTGGCCGCGATGCGTGAGGTCCTGCGTGACACTGCCCAACGCATTAGCGCATAAAGGCGAAGCCATCGAGGAGTGGATCGACCTGCGGTTTTTCCGACCCGCGGGCCTGCGTCTCGCTCGCGCGCTCGCTCCGACAGCCATCACGGCGAACCAGGTGACGGTCTGGGGGGTGCTCGTCGGCGTGCTGGCGGGTCACCTCTTCTATTACTCCAGCCGCACCGTAAATCTCGTCGGCGTGGCGCTGTTCATCGTCTCCGACGTCTTCGACAGCGCCGACGGCCAGCTGGCCCGGATGCGCGGGACGTCGAGCCGCCTCGGGCGGCTGCTCGACGGCTCGGGCGACAGTGTGCGCTTCATCAGCCTCTACGGACATCTGCTCGTCCGGCTGCTGCACGCCGACTGGGGCTGGAGCGCGGTGCTGCTGATCGCCATCGCGGGGTGGAGTCACTCGCTGCAGAGCGCGGCGGTCGATTTCGTGCGCAATGCCTTCCTCGACATTGCGGACAGGGAGGGCGGCGAGCTCGATCTCCCCGAAGACGCTCCGGTGGGCGGCGCCTCGCGCCTGTCGCGATTCGGCGCACGGCTGTACCGCGATTACGTCCGCCGGCAGGCGTTCCTCTTCCCCCGCACCGTGCGGCTGGTGCGGGCGGTGCGCGCGGGACACGTGTCCGGTGCGGTCGACGAGGCGTACGCGCAGCGGCTGCGGCCGCTGTTGTGGTGGTGCGCCTGGCTGGGCCAGAACTTCCGCTTCGTGCTGCTCGCCCTGGCCGCCGTCGAGGGTCGGGCGGCGCTGGTCCCCTGGATCACCGCCACGGCGTTGAACGTCGTGCTCGCCGGGATCATCCTCTCGCAGGAAACGCAGGCCGCCGCGTTGCTCGGTGAGGCCGGTGCTCCGGCCGATGGCTACGCGCGTATCCGCTGAGCCGCGCCAGTACCGCGGTCTCGTCGTCGGAGCGGGAGGGGTCGCGCGGGGCGCGCACTTCCCCGCGTA
>DATFSB010000205.1:0-3551 GCA_035262825.1 Gemmatimonadales bacterium
CGTCCCGAACGGCGTGATGCGGCGCGCCAGGGCGTCGCTCGCGGCGCGCGCCAGCGATTGCAACGCCACCTTGTCGAGCGTGAGATTCGTGACCACGACGGCGAGCGTCGTGTTGTTGGGGGACGCCGGGCCCGCGCCGAACGGCGCCCCGCCCCGGCCGAGATAGTCCAGGCAGTCGAGGAACTCCGCACCATCGCCGCGCGCGCCGGCGAGAATGCGCCCGCTCGCGTCGCGCACGTCGCCGACGGCGTTGACCACCACCAGTGCACCCACGACCGCGTCGCCGGCACTGGCGGCCCAGCTGCCGACGCCGCCCTTCATCGCGCGCGCGATCCCCGCCGCTTTGCCTACCGTCGCCCCTGCTCCGGCGCCGATCGATCCTTCGGGGATCGCCGTGCCGGCCGCGTCGCAGGCGTGCGCCGCGTCGGCGGGGCCGGGCCACCGCGGAACGTCGCCGGTATTGCCGAGATCGAAGATGACGGCGGCGGGGACGATGGGCACCACGAAATCGGCGCGCACCGGGAAGCCGCGTTTGCGCGCCAGCAACCACTGCATCACGCCGTCGGCCGCGCCGAGACCGAAGGCCGAGCCGCCGGTGAGGAGGATGGCGTCCACGTGGCCGACGATGTGGCGGGGATCGGTGGCGTCGATCTCGCGTGTGCCGGTGGCACGGCCGCGCAGCGCCGCCGCCGCCCGCATCCCACCGGGGGGCGCGAGCACGACGGTGCACCCGGTGGCACCGCTGTGGTGAGTCCAGTGTCCGACGCGAATTCCGGGAACGGCCGCGAGGTTTGGAGTGGCTGCACCGGAGGTCACGCGGCGAAGATAGTCGCGCTTGCTGGGGTTGTGCAGGTCAAATAGCTTCGGTGCACATGCCGACCAGCACGCCCGCCGCGCCGACGTCCATCCTCGTCGTCGATGATGAGCTGGGAATCCGCCAGGCGCTCGATCGTTATCTCAAGCGGCTGGGATATCGCGTTTCGCAGGCGGAAAATGGGGCGGCGGCGCTGCAACAGATCCAGCAGGACCCACCGCAGGCGATGTTGTGCGACATCCGCATGCCGCTGATGACCGGCGTCGAGCTGGTGCCCAAGGCGCTCGCCGCCGAAGCCGACCTCGCGATCATCATGCTGACGGCGATCGACGATCCCAAGACCGCCATCGAGTGCCTGCGTCTCGGCGCGTACGACTATCTGATCAAGCCGCTCGATCTGGAAGAGCTGGACGTGTCGCTGCGCAGCGCGCTGCGGCGACGGCAGCTGGAAATCGACCGGCGCGAGCTGGAAGGGTGGCTGGCGCGGGAAGTGGCGGAGCGGACACAGGCACTGGAAGAACGGACCAACGCGATCGCGGAGATCGCTCTGCAAGCCCTGGCCGCCGCTCCGGATTGGCCCGGCGCCGCCTCGGCCACCGAGCGGCTCGCCAAGGAGCTCGGCACGCCGCTCGAAGAGCTGACCCGGGACATCGACCAGCGCCGCAGCTAGGCGCGCGACGCCGCCTTGGCCTTTTCCTCACACGCCTTGCAGCGTGTCACTCCCCGGAAGGTGCAGATCAGACAGATGAACGTCCCGCAGTCGGAGCAGGGATAGCCTTCCGACGCCCGCTCCTCGTTGCCGCAGGAGCGGCACGTCATTCCGTCGTGCTCTTTCAGATCCGGTTTGTCCATACCGCCTCACAGGTCCAGAGCGTACGCCCTAATCTTATTGATCAGCGTCGCGCGCGATATCCCGAGATCCCGGGCGGCGCGGGTCCGATTGCCGCCGTGATGCCGTAACGTCCGCTCGATCTGGTCGCGTTCCACGTCGTCCAGGGTGCGCGGCCGGTACGGCAGCTCCTGAGAGGTGACACGCCGCCAACGATGCGCCTCGGCTGCGCGCGCCACCGCCAGCGCCAGGTGCTCCGGATCGAGCGGACGCACCACGAACTGCTCGGCACCCTCCCGCAGCGCGCGCACTCCAGCCGCCATCCCGCCGCGGCCCACGACCACCACCACTCCCGCACCCGATGCCACGAGTCGCGCCACGACAGTAACGGGACCCGACACCTCCTCGTCCCAGATCACCACGTCGGGCTGCGTCCCTTCGCACGTCGCGAGCCCTCCCGCGCCGTCCCGCTCGCGTACCAGCTCCGTACATTCGGCCATGCCCGCCACCGTGCGGGCCAGCGACTCGTCGCCGGTGACGACCAGGACGCGCTCGGTCATGAAACCGGCCGTGTGAGATTGCGCGGCAGATCGTGCGGATCGACGAGCACGCGCAGGGCGCCGGGGAGGGCCCGGGCTTCGAGCGGGGTGGTCCCGATCAGCTCGCCGTCGAGCTGCGCCGGCATGGCGCCCGAGTCCATCGTGACCCCGATCGTGCGCCCTCGGCCGCGCCACACTTGGCGAGGGGATCCGCCGAACAGCAGCTCGAGCACGGCGGTGATGCTCTGCCACGCGCCCGTTGCCCGCAGGACGGCGACATCGAGCACGCCGTCGTCAGGGCGGATGTCGGCATGGACGCGCAATATCGGCGGCATGAGGTCGGCGCAGTTGCACACGAGCACCATGGCGGCGTCGAGCACCGTTTCCGTGCCGTCGACCGTCACGCGAACCGGCGCGCTCGCGACATCGGGCAGCGACGTCAGCGCCGCCCGCACGTACGCGGCGCGCCGCCAGCGGTGCTTGCTCGCTGTGTCGGTGCGCTGCATCAGCGTTGCGTCGAAACCCGCGCCGCAGCACACCGCGAAGTAGTGCACGCCGTCGGCGCGCTGCACCGTCCCCAGGTCGATCGCGATCGGCCGGTGTTTGAGGATCGCCTGCGCCGCGGCCACGGGCTGGCGCGGCAGCCGCAGGTTCCCCGCCAGCACGTTCCCCGTACCGCCGGGGAGCAGCCCGAGTGGGATGCCGGTCCCCGCGATCGCTCCCGCGATCTGCATCGCCGTCCCGTCGCCGCCGTATGAGAGGACGGCGTCGAACCCTTCATCGCGGCCGCGCTCGGCGAGGCGACGCGCGTCACCCGCGCCGGTCGTGACGGCGAGCTCTACCGACCAGCCACCGCCGTGCAGCACGTCGCGCACGGCGCTGATCGCGCGCACATCGGTGCGCGCCGCCACCGGGTTGGTGATCAACAGGGCGCGGGTCATGTCAGTAGCGACGCTCCCAGAACAGATCGGCGCCCACCTGCCGCTGCAGGGTGTTGACCGACTGGGTGCACTGCCCGACCGTCTCGACGCTCGCCTCGGTACGCCATTCGGGACTGAAGCGGAATTGCAGGCTGGCGCCGACGGCCGTCCCCACCGTGTTGGGGCACACTCGCGCGCGCACGATGAAGAACGTGCGGGCGCCGATCTGCTTGCCGACGGCGAACGTCGCCCCCTGGAACGGGTTGTCGGGATCGCCCGGACGAATCATCACGTAGTCGAGCGGGATCCCCAGATCGGAAACGACGCTGCGCTCGATTTCGCCCGCCGCCACGCTCGCCGCCGTGCTGAGGAGCAACGCCTTGCGCGCCGCCGCCGCCGTGCTCTGATCGCCGCTCGCGATGTCGGCGCTGGGCTGGCCGAACATCAGG
>DATFSB010000206.1:0-3709 GCA_035262825.1 Gemmatimonadales bacterium
TGGGGCCTGAGGAACGGCCGCACATCTTTCAGCGCGGGTTTAGGGGGTCTGCCACTCAGCAGATAGTATCAAAGGGTTCTGGACTCGGTTTGTACCTCGCTCAAATTGTGGCTAGCGCCCACGGATTTCACATTCTTCACCAATGCGATGACGCCAACGTTGTCATAGGTGGCATAGGATACTGTAACAACACATTTTCATTTACGATACCAGTCTAGTTGAACTTCGTATCCGCATAGTCCACCAACGGTGTTCAGGAGAATGGAATGGGGCAGTTTTTGGGAGCGGACTGCACATGATTCGAGGAGCAGGTGGCACGCCCGGTGGCGTGGGGACGTTCATCACGGGCGCCGCCCTGGTCGTGGCCGGCGGTTACCTGCTGTTGACCCGTGTCACAGTCGCGAGCGGCGGGTGGTTATTGTGGGGCTACAATGCCTTCGGGTTGTCGCTGTTGCCCCTGCTCATCGGGATCGGCGTCCTGTTTTTCAACGGGCGCTCGATACTCGGATGGGGACTGACTGGTGCTGGGGCGATCATCATCGTGGCGGGCATCATCGCCAACCTGCACATCTACTTCCAATCGACGTCGCTGTTCGACACCCTCATGATCCTCGGCCTCCTCGCGGCGGGGATCGGGCTCGTGGCGCGATCACTGAGGCCGCAGGGGTCCTTTGCGAAAAGCTGAGACGCTCGCGGTTCCGATAGCATTCGTGGTGCTGGCCGCCCTCGCCGGGCGGCAGCAGGCCGAAACATGGGGGACCGCCTCCTCCGATAGCTCGCAGGTGTGTCTCGACCTTCCGGAGACGGCAGTCGATTGGAGAGCAACGGCCATCGCGGCCCTCGGGCGCGGACGGTTCGAGCATCCGAGCACACAGGTGTTACGCTCGGCTCTGCAACCGGACGGGGGGAACTCCGCCGAGGTCCAATTTCGCGCGGCGGTACCGGCAGCGGTGCAGGCGCGCTCGTGGACGGTTTTCTCTAGCGGTGGCATGGCTGTCGTCCACCCGACCGAGTTGCGGGGCAGCGTCCTCTACTTCGTGAATTCGAAGCTGGCCCTCATCCGCGCGCCGATCGCAACGGGAGCGGCCTGCGCGCCGTGGAGGCACGCCTCCCCGGCTGCATTCTTCGCCAGTGACTTCGCGATCAGCGGGTCTCGGACTGTGTCTGACGCCGTGACACCAGTCGGTCGAGACACATTTGCAATCTCGGTCGACGGGCGAACGGTGCGATTCCGGCGGCCGGACTTCGTGACCGCCGGTGCTTCGCACGTGACCCTCTACAGCTCGACGCACGGCGATACGCTGGCTCTGATCGAATGGGGCCCCGGCGACGGGTCGACGTGCGGCCACCAGTTCACGCTGATTACACTTGCTCCATCTGGACGCGCACCGCTGGACAATGGATATGACTGCGACGTGTGATCCACGGTTGTTCGCGGCTGAGAGCCGCGACTCGGCTATCTATCGCTGAGAGCGAGGTTATCGTCACCATCGGTGACAGGCAGCAGAGCCGCGGCTCTCAGCCGCGTCCAACCCGTACTCGAGAAGATGGCATGAAGCGTCGCCTCATCGTCGTCCCACTCATTCAGCGCGCTGACGGCCGCTACTTGTTCATCAAGATGCCGCTGCATCGCGGCGTATTCCCCGGACAGTGGGGCCTGCCCGGCGGTGGCGTTGAAGAGGGTGAGCGCATCGAAGAGGCGCTGCGCCGCGAAGTGCGCGAGGAGCTGCAGCTCGAGCTCGCCACGATGGAGCCGCTCTATTTCAAAGGTCAAGTTCACGAGAAGCTCCTGCCCTCGGGCGAGCGCCACACGATGTACATGGTGTTCCTGATCTACGCCTGCACGACCGACGGCTCGGACCCGGTGATCAACGAGGAGTTCGACGCGTTCGCCTGGATCGCACCCGACGAGTGCGACCGCTACGACATGAACGAGGAGACACGCATCACGCTGCGCCAGGTCGGTGTCCTCGGCGATGCTGCAACCCCGCTGACGTCGACTTCGTCTAAACCGTGAACCCGCGCGGAGCATTCCCATGAAACGTATCGGTCTGGTCGTTCTGGCGTTCCCCATCGCCCTCGCCGGTCAAACGGCGCAGAGCTTCGACATGGGCAAGATGTGGACGTTCGAGTATCCCCCCGACCGCTACTTCTCGACGACCTATGGGTTCACCGCCGACTCGGCGTGGTTCACGCGGGCCCGCCTCGCCGCGCTGCGCCTCCCTGGCTGCTCGGCCTCGTTCGTCTCGCCCCACGGTCTCGTCGTCACCAACCACCACTGCGCCCGGGAAGGCATCAGTGCCGTGACGAAGGCGGGGGAGACGCTGCTCGACTCCGGCTTCGTCGCGCACACGCTCGCCGACGAGCGCAGAATGCCGGACTACTACGTCGATCAGCTGCTCGCCGTCCAGGACGTCACCGACGAGGTGCTGCCGCAGGTCGATCGCGCGTCGAGCGACACCGCCAAAGCACGCGTTCGCCAAGAGGCCGGCGCGACGATCGGCGCGCGCCTCAAGACGCAGTACGCCCACCCCGGCGACTCGATCTGGGTGCAGTTCGTCCCGCTCTACAATGGTGGCCGCTATTCGGCGTACGTCTTTCGCCGCTTCACCGACATCCGCCTCGTGGCCGCGCCCGAGCTGCAGATGGGCTTCTTCGGCGGCGACCCCGACAACTTCACCTACCCGCGCTACGCCCTCGATTTCTCGGTGCTGCGCGTGTATGGCGCCGACGGCAAACCGTTCGAGACGCCCAGCTGGTTCACCTGGGGCAAGGATGGGGTGAAGGCCGGCGACGCCGTGTTCGTCATCGGGAATCCCGGCTCGACTTCGCGGCTCAAGGCGATGTCGCAGCTCGAGTACGAGCGCGCGGTGAGCGTGCCGGCACAGATCGGGTTTCTGGCGTCACGGCTGAATGCCTTGCACGCGTTTTACTCCGCCCACCGTGCCGCCGGCGATTCGCTGGACATGCGCAACTGGATGTTCGGCGTGTCCAACAGCCTCAAGTCGTCGCAGGGGCGATACGGTGCGCTGCTCGATTCCACGATCATGGACCGGCGCCGCCGCGCCGAGCAGCAGCTGCGCGACAGCGTGGCGGCTCGGAGGGAGCTGAGCGGGCGATACGGCCGGCTGCTGCAGCAGCTGGCCGATCTGGAGAAACAAAAGGCGGCGCTGGCCGCACCCTACCGGGCTTTCGCGTTTTTCGGCAACAGCTTTGCCGGCTCGGTGCTCGTGCAGCGCGCGCTGAACGTCGCCCAGATCGGCGGCGCGCCGCACGACTCGGCGCAGGTGTTCAGCCGCCGCGCCGCCCGGGTCGGCAACCTGCCGCGCGAGCTGGAGCTGAGCTTCCTGACGCTCGAGCTGAGCGACATCGTAGCCGCCTACGGACCGAGTCACGCACTGTCGAAAGCGGTGCTGGCGGGGTTGCCGTCGCCGCTCGCCGCCGCCCAGGCGCTGATCGATCACTCCGTGCTCGAGGATTCTGCCAAGGCGGCGCAGGCGCTGGCCGCCGGGCTCCCCACCGACGATCGCGCCGTCCGCCTCGTGACGGCGCTGCTGCCGGCGTGGCGGGCGTTTCAAACGGAGGCCGGTCGTCTCTCCGTCAGCGAGCGCGAGCTGGCCGGTGAGCTGGGGCGGGCCCGATTCGCGGTCTACGGTCGGGCGCTCCCGCCGGACGGCACCTTCTCTCCGCGCGTCGCCGACGGCGTGGT
>DATFSB010000207.1:0-42794 GCA_035262825.1 Gemmatimonadales bacterium
GATCGCGTCCTCCCAGTTCGTGTTGGCGGGTCCCAGTGCCGCGAGGTGGGACGAGGGGAGGTTGCCTGCCGTCACCTGCTGTTGCACGAACGTGCGGAACTCGGAGCCGTTCAACACGTCGAGCTTGCGCAGCGGACTGGATGTCGCGGCGTAGCCGTCGTACTCGAACGAGGGGCCGTTGCCGCCGCTTTGCCCCTGCTTCGTCTCGATCAGCACCACGCCGTTCGAGGCGCGGCTGCCGTAAATCGCGGTCGCCGACGCGTCCTTCAGGACGGTGATCGACGCAATGTCCGATGGGTTGAGCAGGTTCAGCGGGTTGCGCGCCAGCGCGGGTGCGCCGCCGATACCCGTCGCGTCCGGCTCGGTCTGCACGTTATTGATCGGCACGCCGTCGATCACGTAGAGCGGGTCGTTGGTCGCGCTGAGCGAGCTGCCACCGCGGATCAAGACCTGCACGCCAGATCCGGGCTCGCCACCGTTCTGCGTGACCTCCACGCCCGCGGCGCGGCCCTGGAGCAGCTGGTCGACGTTGGTCTTCACACCCTTGTTTGCCGAGGAGGCGTCGACCGTCGACACGGATCCGGTGATCGCCTCGCGACGCTGGCGGCCGTATCCGGTCGCAACGACCGGATCGAGAATCGCGGCCTGCGGCTGCATCGCGAAGTCGACGCTCGCCATTCCGCCGGCGTTGACCGTGACGTCCTGCGTCACCGGGCTGTACCCGATGCGCGTCACGCGGACATGCTGGACGCCCGAGCCGAGGCCTGAGAGGGTGTAGGAGCCGTCGCTCTTGGAGAGGACGCTGTGGGAGGTTCCGGTGATGGTGATCGTGACGTCGGACAACGGCTGCTGCGTCGTGCCGTCGGTCACTTTGCCGCCGATCGCGCCAGTGGATTCCTGGGCGCTCAGTCGAGCGGTACACAGCACAGCCAGAACCAAAACGGGAATGACATGACGGACTACTCTCATACGCCTGCCCCCCGGCAGAGTGAGAACGCGACTAGGCGGATTAGCGCGGAATGGCTCTCAACGAGAGTCCCGCAGGGTCGATGATTCACCGAATTGGCGAGGTGTCAAGAACCCGGGCAGGTCCGGATTTTAGGCCTGCCCGCGGTGTTACGATGTGAATTGTGAAGGGAGTGGAGCTGAGGGGGCTCGAACCCCTGACCTCCTGGGTGCGATCCAGGCGCTCTCCCAGCTGAGCTACAGCCCCAAGGCGGACGCTGAACTTAGACGGACACGGTTCGGCTGGCAATCGGGGCGCCAGTCCGTACCTTCGAGGCCCATGAAACCTGCCACCTATACCCTCACGACCGTCGTACCCGCACCGGTGGAACGGGTGTTCCAGGCCCTGACCGATCCCCATACGATGGCGCAGTGGCTCCCTTCGGCCCGGGCGGTCGAGGCCGTCGCTCCATTAAAGAAAGGGAGCCGCTTGCGCGTCGTGTACGACACCCGGGAAGCCGAAATCGAGGTCGTCGACTTCAATCAACCGTCGGTCTTCGGCTGGAGCGAGCGCTCGGGCCGGCGTATGTGGCGCACGTTCTTCCGGCTCGAGTTCGCCGGCGCCTCGACCCGTCTCACCGTGCAGACGGTGTGGCAGGCGCCCTCGCTGATCGCGTGGATCAAGGTCAAGCTCCGCCAGAGCCGCAACGTCATGGGACAGATGGACGCGATGGTGCAGAACCTGCGGATGGCGTTGGAGAAGTAAAGTCAGCTGTCGGCAAACGGCACGTCTACGACCATGCCGTCTTTCGCAGCCGCGACGTCTGCGAACACTTCCTTGGCTTCCTTTACCAGCTCGTCCGCGGAAATCGAATAGCGCGCCGACAGGTGCGTGAGCACGAGCTTGCGCACCTTCGCCGCTTTAGCAACCTGGGCCGCCTCCCGCGCCGTCGAATGAAACGTCTCCTTGGCCCGGTCCTTCTCCTCTTCTCCGAAGGTCGCCTCGTGCACCAGGAGGTCCGCGCCCGCCGCGGCATCGACCACCGACGCGCACGGCGCCGTATCACCGGTGATGACAACCTTGCGGCCGGGCCGGCGGGGGCCGACGACGCTGTCAGCGGTCACCTTCCGGCCGTCAGCCAGTTCAATCGTCTCGCCGCGCTGCAGCTTGCCCCAGAGAGGGCCCTCGGGAATTCCCAACGCCCGGGCTTTCTCCGGATCGAATTTGCCGTAGCGCTCCGATTCCACCAGCGCGTAGCCGATCGAGCCGGCGCCGTGATCGGTGGCGAACGCGGTGAGCGAGTAGCCGTCGCGCTGGCCGATCACCCCACCCGGCTTCACCTCATGGATCTCGACGCCGAAGGGCACCCTTTCCACGCCGAGCAGCAGCGCGTTGTTCAGGACCTGCTTCGCCCCGCGGGGACCGTACAGTCGCAGCGGCTCCTCGCGTCCCTGCAGTCCCAGGGTACGCACCAATCCGATCATGCCGAGGAAGTGGTCGGCGTGGAAATGGGTGAAGAAGATCTCGGACAGGGCGAAGCTCACCCCGTAGCGCATCATCTGCCGCTGCGTCCCTTCCCCGCAATCGAACAGCAGCGTTTCTCCCTCGCGCGCTAACGCGAGAGACGAGACGTTACGCTCGACGGTGGGGCGGGCGGCTGACGTGCCGAGAAATGTGAGTATCAACACCGGCAGGAATATAGACCGCGTCTCAGAACACTTTGACGGTGAGGTACCTGCCCGGTCTCTCACGCAAATCGTTCAGCAAGCTCGACAATGCGTCCAATGTCTTGTGGATGTCCTGATACATCACCGTATCCGTCGCCATCTTGCCGAGCGTCCCCTGACCGCGGGCGATCTTCCCGAGCAGCGAATCGAGGCTCGCGGTGGAGTTGGCGAGCTGACTCGTCAACCGCGACAGGTTGGCGGTCAGCGTGTCCATCCGCATGCCGGTCTTGTGCACGTTGGCGTTGGCGAGCAGCGTGTCGAAGCGAGCCATCACGTGCTCCAGCTCGGAGAGCGCCTTGGTGCTCTGCGACACGAGCGGACCGTTGGTCGCGGCGGTGAGCGCCGCCATGCCGCGCTGCGTCGCGATCATGGTGTTGTGGATGTCGTCCGACAGCTGGGTCGACACCAGTCCTTTGGCGTTGCCGATCAGCTCGTTGGCGTTGGTGGCGACGCCCGAAGCGATGTCGGACAGCTCCTGCGCTTTGGTGCCCGTGATGACCGACGTGGTGGGCAGGAACGAATCGGTTTCGGCGCCGGGGGAGTAGTCGATCATCTTGGCGCCGAAGAAATCCTTGGACATCACGACCGCGGAGGCGGTGGTGCGCGGGCGCACGCGGGGATCGCCCGACAGCTCGAGCGTAACCACCACCTTGCCCACTCGCTCGAGACTCACCTTCGACACGCGGCCCACAGCGACGCCGGAGATCAGGACGGGGTCACCCTCTTTCAACCCGGCGACGTTGGTGAACACGACCCTGGTGAGGATTCCCCTGTGGCTGATCGAGCGCCCGCTGAACCAGAAGAGTCCCACGACGAACAGTACGAGCCCGGCAAGCACCATCGCTCCGACGCCCATCTCCTGCTTATAGGTCATGTCCATCAGGTCTTCTTCCCTCCGCCCTGGAGAGCCTCGAGGTCGAAGTCGCGCTCGAGGAACTGCTGCACCGCCTCGTCGCGCGAGGCGAGAATCTGTTCCGACGTGCCCACGGCGCGGATCTTCGCCTGCCACAGCAGGGCGATGCGGTCGGCCACGCGGAACGCGCCACGCACGTCGTGCGTCACCACGACGCTCGTCACGCCCAGCTCGTGCTGCAGCCGCTCGATCAGGCCGTCGATCACGTCCGAGTTGACGGGGTCGAGCCCCGACGTCGGCTCGTCGTACAACAGATAGGTCGGCTTGCCGGCGATCGCCCGCGCGATCCCGACGCGCTTGCGCATGCCGCCCGACAGCTCCGCCGGCATCTTGATCTGGACGTCGGGACTCAGGTTCACGAGCCGCAGGCACTCCGTCACGCGGGCTTTCGCGAAGTCGTCGTCGCGATAGTTCTCCTCGTTCGTGATCCCGAGCCGGATGTTGTCGAACACGTCCATCGAATCGAACAGAGCCCCGTTCTGGAACACGTACCCGATGCGGGTCCGCAGCTGTGACAGCTCGCGGCGTCGCAGCTTCGGCACGCTCAACCCGTCGACCAGCACGTCTCCCTTGTCGGGGCGGATGAGGCCGATGATGTGCTTCAGCAGGACGCTCTTGCCGACGCCCGACGGCCCGAGCAGCGCGAGGGTCTCGCCGTGCTGGACCTCGAGCGACACGTCGTCGAGCACGACGTTCTCGATGAACCGCTTGGAGACGTGCCGCAGCTCGATCATTTGCCGAGCAGCACCTGGGCGAGGACGACGTCGAGCAGCAGGATCGTCACCGACGTGGTGACCACCGCCTGCGTCGTCGCGCGGCCCACACCTTCCGCGCCCTGCTGCGTGTTGAAGCCGATGTAGCACGGGATCGCCGTGATGGCGATGGCGAAGAACACCGCCTTGATGCCGGAATACCACAGATCGAACGAACGGAAGAAATAGCGCGCGCCGTAGATGAAGTCGGCGTTGGTGATGCCGAGCGACTGTTTCGCCGCGGCCCAGCCGACGAGGAAGCCGGTGGCGTTCGAGAACATCACGAGTGCCGGGATCACGAGCACCCCGGCGAGACAGCGCGGCAGCAGGAGCTGCGTCACCGGCGAGCGGCCGAGGCTCTCGAGAGCATCGATCTGCTCGGTCACCCGCATCGTTCCGAGCTCGGCGGCGATGCGGGCGCCGACACGCCCCGCCAGGACGAGGCCGGTCATCACGGGGCCCAGCTCGAGGATCACCGTTTCGCCGATCAGGCCACCCGCGATGTACAGCGGGTACGCACCGGTGAACTGATAGCCGGTTTGCAACGCCGTCACCCCGCCCGCGAACCCGGAAATCAGCAACACAATGAAGAGGCTGCCGTAGCCGATGCTGTTCGCCTGCTCCACGAACTCCGGCACCCAGGCGCGCCAGGCGGGGAAGCCGCGGAACATGTCCACAATCATCATGAAGAACCGGCCGGCGTGGCCCACGACGTGGAGGCTCCAGCGGCCCACGTAGCGGCGCACCGGGAGCGCGCGCTCGACGGTCGAGATCCTCATGTGCGTGTATCTTGGGCAGCCATGCGGGTTTCGTCTACCCCCTCGGGAAGATCGACGGATGGCCGGACGGGTGGATCGCGGTCTTCTCTATCCGCGCATCCGCCGATCAGTCCCGCCGCCACTTTCCGGCGACGACTCCTGACATGGTTTGCCGTATATGCCCGTGAGCTGCCGTGGCGTCGCACGCGCGACCCCTATCGCGTCCTGGTCAGTGAATTCATGCTGCAGCAGACACAGGTGCGTCGCGTGCTCGAGTACTACCCCCGGTTCCTGGCGCGCTTCCCGAGCGTCGGGCACCTCGCGCGCGCCCGGCCCCGCACGGTGCGCGAGGCGTGGGATGGCCTGGGGTACTATGCGCGGGCACGCAATCTTCACGCGCTGGCGCGCACCGTTATAGAACGGCACGACGGTACGTTGCCCGACGACCCCGCCCAATTGATCGAGTTACCAGGGGTAGGGCGGTACACGGCGGGCGCGGTGGCATGTTTCGCGTACGAAAAGCCGGTAGCGGCGGTGGACACGAACATCGCGCGGGTGATCAGGCGCGTCTGGGGAATTGGCAACGCGAAAGTCGGAAACGGCAATGCCGTCTCGAAGAAGGTCTGGGACATTGCCGCCCGCATCGTGCCCCGAAATGGAAAGACGGCGTGGAAGTTCAACCAGGCGATGATGGAGCTGGGGGCAACCATTTGCATCGCGAGAAAACCCAGGTGTTCTGAGTGCCCTGTCCGAGGACAATGCAGAACCGGCGCTTCTAGACGCACAGACGCAGAGGGGAGAACAGGGAGGAGAGAGTAGACAGGCCCGACGCCTACCCGTAGTCTAGAACCTGTTCACCCCGGTGCGCCTGTGCGTCTAGTCTTGCCGGTCCTGTCTTCCTGGAGCTCACGTGCTGGCATCTGCCGTCATGATCGCTGATCCGCTCGTCGCCGCCGCCGGCGCCACGTCGGCAGAAGTCGCAGCCCTCATGCGCTCGCGCAACATTTCGGTGGTGCCGGTGATCGACAATCCGAAGGACCGGCGCTACCTGGGCACGGTGTCTGATCGAGACATCGTGGTTCGTTGCGTCGCGATGGGACATGACCCGAAAGAATGCTCCGCGCAGGAACACATGAGGACCGATACAATCGTGGTGAGGACCGAGCAGGAACTGAGCGGGTACCGGATGGCGAAGCAGCTGGACCCCGATGATCACCACGTCAGATCAACGATCGTCGTCGTAGACGGACAGAACAGGGTCATGGGCTTTATCCCACACCCCGAAGCAATAGAAGGAATTCTGATCAACTAGTCTGTACATTCTCCTCTGTGCCCAAGTACTTCTCCGTCGCTGAAGCAGAGCGGACACTGCCGCTCGTCCGCCGCATCATCTCGGATATCACCACGCTCTACCCGGAGTGGCGCGACCTCGTCAACCGTCACGAGCTCCTGTCCGCCCGCTCCAATCCGGAGTGGGGCGAGTCGCCCGAGCAGCTCGACCTGCAGCGCCAGATCGAATCCGTCGCGCGCAAGATCACCGACTGCCACGAAGAGCTGGATCGCGTCGGTTGCGTCCTCAAGGATCCGCAGCTCGGCCTGGTCGACTTCTACGGCAAGCTGGACGGCCGCGACATCTTCTGGTGCTGGAAGCACGGCGAAGAGCGCATCGGCCACTGGCATGAGATTGAGGCCGGCTTCGCCGGGCGCCGGCCCCTTCCCACCGTTGTGGCCGAAAGGAAGACCTGATGCGTGGGTTCTGGTTGCTGGTCCATATGCTCGGCTTCACCCTGTGGCTCGGCGGCGGCATCGCGACGATGGTGCTGGGCGTGGCAGCCAAGCACTTCGCCCCCGACCTCCGACTGTCGGCGTATCGCCTGACCAGCTCCATTCAGCGGATTCTTCTGGGGCCGGGAGCAGCGGCCGTGGCCGTCTCGGGCATCCCGCTCTCGATGCCCTATATGAAGGAAGGGATCGTGCCCGGCTGGCTGATGCTGATGATGACGACGGGGATCCTCGGGGCGCTGATCGCCATCGGCGTAACGGTACCGACGGCGGCCAGGTTGGGGCGGCTGGCGGTTGATCCGAGAGGCGAGCTGCCCGAGAGCTTCGCCGGGCTGCGGCGACGGCTCGTGTGGGCGGGATCGATATCAGGCGGCCTTGGTCTCGTGGCCCTCCTGGCGGGGACGGTGCTGCGGGCCTAGAGCGCCTGTTTCGTCGCCTCGTACCCGGCTGTGATGTAGCGCTGGATGTTCTGCACCGCGAACGTGGCTTCGCGCTCGTGGACCGGCCGCACCACGACCAGCTTCGCGCCATTGTTCGGCCAATCCCGGACTGCCTGCTCGGCCTGCGCGGCCATCATGATCCGCTCCGATGATCCGTGCGCGCGCACCAGTGCCGGCGGCATCAGCTTGCTCACGCTGGGGCGTGGCGGCCCCTCATCGAAGCCGGGCCCGACGTGCACCGCCACCACGAGATCGGCGGGGATCCCCTTTGCTGGCCCGAGCGGCAACACCGCCCTCAGCCCACCATCGGCCAGGTGACGACCCCCGATCTCGGCCGGGGGATAGTACAACGGCAGCGCACAGGACGCGTACAACGCGTCGTGCAGATCGGTGCCGTCATCCCCGAAGACGACCAGCTCCCCTGAATCGAGATCCGTCGCGGTGATCTGCAGGGGGACGCGCAGACTCTCGAACCGGCGTGCCGGGACAATACGCGCGATCACCTCACGCAATGGGCCGGGCTTCAGCAGATGATCGGAGAAAAAGCCTTTGGCGAGTGCGACGTAGTCAAGCGAGACGACAGGTCGGGTCGAAGGGTGCAGCAGCTGGTCGGTCAGTGCTGCTGGAGTGGTCCCGCTGGCGAGCGCCGCGGCCATGACGGCGCCGAATGAGGTGCCCACGTAACACGAGGGAATCAGGCCGGCTTCGGCGAGCGCCTTTGCAGCGCCGACGTGCGCGACGGACTTGGCTCCGCCACCGCCGAAAACCGCCACGACCTTGGGCATTAGTTGATAGCCGCCCAGGTAGTCGCTCAGCCGCCGAGCCGCCGAGTGGACGCCCAGGACTCAGGATTGAGGCCCGTCCTCACCCCTTACACCTCGGCGTCTCCCTCACGTCTACTCCCCCCGACCCTGATCATATCGCCTATCCATTACTCGGGCCGCGCGGCGCTTCGCAGCCCGATCATAGCGCCGCTTCTCGTCGGCCGTCTCCGGCACGATCGGCGGCACCGCAGTCGGGCATCCCTTGTCATCCAGCGCGACGTAGGTCACGTAGCACGAATTGGTGTGCCGCTTCTCGCCCGACACCAGGTTTTCGGCGATGAGTTTCACTCCCACTTCCATCGAGGTCTTGCCGGCGAAATTGACACGCGCGAACGCCGTTACCAGCTCCCCGACATGAATCGGCTCGCGGAAGTCGACCTTGTCGACCGAAACGGTGACGCACGGCCGCCGCGCATGACGAATCGCGCATACCGCCGCGACGCGGTCGACCAGCGCGAGGATCACACCGCCGAACACGTTCCCCATGAGATTCGCGTGCTGCGGCATCATCAGCTCGGACACGACGGCTTCGGATTCCGACGGGTGGCGTCCCTGCATCAGTAGTCCACCGGACGAAGGTAGAACTCGCCGATCGCAGTCTGCGATAGCACGGCGACCGTCGGCAAGCGGCGTTTCCAGTGCGTCGAGTCGAGCCGCCGCTGCACCGCCACGACGGTCTTCGGATCGAAGCCCCGCGCCTCGAGCTCCTCCGGCCCGTACCCGCGGATCAGATAATAGAGGATAGGATCGGCCTGCTGGTAGGTGAACCCGTAGTCACGCTCCGTCTCCTGGCCGGGGATCAAATCGGGTGTGGCGGGCTTGGAGAGGATGACGTCGGGGACGCCGACGTGGCGCGCCAGCTCCCACACCTGCGTCTTGAAGAGATCGCCCAGCGGGTTGACCGGGGGCGAATCGTCGGCGTGCCAGGTGAAGTAGCCGAGCAGCCGCTCCGATTTGTTGCCGGTGCCGAGCGGCAGGGCGGCGTATTTCGCCGACAGGTCGAAGAGGACGATCATGCGCTCGCGCGCCATGACATTGCCTGCTCGCGTCGGTGACACGCCGTCAGCCGACGACAGATACCCGTCCACCGCGTTCGTGATGTCGACGGTCACGGACTGGATGCCCAGCTTCTCGATCACGAGCTGCGCATGCGACAGACTCTCCGGGCTCGACGAGCGGTACGGCATGCGCACGCCGATCACGTTGTCCTTCCCGAGCGCCCTGGCGGCCAGGAACGCGGTCAGCGCCGAGTCGACGCCTCCCGAAATCCCCACGATTCCTTTCGTGAAGTTGCGCCGCCGCACTACCTCGTCTTTCAGAAAACTCACGAGCCACTTTTCTACCAGCGCGCTGTCGATGTGCAGGGGATCGCCCTCTCCGGCGGCGCGGCGGAAGACGTGAACCGGTGGCGCGGCGGGCGCGGCGCTGCTCGCTTTGGTGCGCGCGCCGTTGGTCGCCGGGTCGTACTTGACCGCTATCGCCTTACCACCCTTATCCCCGGTTCCCAACCCCTTGGTCAGGATCGGCAGCGCGCTTTGCAGGTCGGCGAGCAGCGGCGAATCCGCGCGCGCGTGGGTCAGCTGCTCGAGGTCGAGCTCGGCGGTGACCAGTCCCTCCTCGAACAACGGACCGCGTACCACCAGCTCTCCCATGGGGTCGATCACGACCGATGCCCCGGGGAACCCCTTCCCTCCCTCGAACCCGACGAGGTTCGCCAGCACCACGAACACGCCGTGCTCCTCGGCAATGCCCTGGACCACGCGTTCCCAACGCACCATGCTCGCCGGCAGCTTCGTGCCGCCCTCGTCCACTCCGGTGCCGCGTGCCGGCGAGGCGCTCGGCACGATGATCAGCTGCGCCCCCTCGAGCGCCGCGATCGTCGCGGCGAGACTGTGCCAGGCGTCCTCGCAGATCAGGATCGCGGCCCGCCCGCCCCAGCTCGTGTCGAACGCGCGCACGCCTTCCTGGCCGCGATCGACGAAACGTTCCTCGTCGAACACGCCGTAGGTGGGGAGAAACACCTTGCGATGGATGTGCCGCACCTCGGGGCGTTTGCCGCCGAGGGTGGCGTAAAGGCACGAATTGAAGAAGTGGTTCTGATATCGCTCGTAGAAGCCGATCGCCATGTCGAGCGGCGCGGCCCCCGCCGGGAACACACGGGCGAGATCGTCAGCCAGGGTGCCTGCGGTGACCGCGACTTCCTTGACTCCGCCCTCGACGAAGTACCCCGACGTCGAGGTCTCGGGGAAGACGACGAGGTCGGGGCGGACGTCCAGCGCGCTCGCCTCGGCGAGCACGATGCCGATGCGCTCGAGGTTGGCGGCGTACTCGCCCTTCATAGGCCGGAATTGGGAAACGGCGAGCTTGAGCATCTCGCGGGAAAGATACGTTATCTTATCAGACCATAGGCGATGGAGTTCGCCTCGAAACCGCCACGGCCAAGCGGCCGCCGGCTGATGACTCCTACCCAACTCGAGGGGGGAGTTTTTTTCTTGATCCTTTACATCGCGGCAGGCGGCGTCGCCGGCACGCTGGCGCGCTGGTATCTCCAGGGTTGGATCCAGACCCGCTCGGGGCTCAGTGGCTTTCCGATCGGGACACTGGCGATCAACCTGGCGGGGTCGTTGATCCTCGGCTTCATCATCCGGCTCGCGACCGGATCGACGGTGATCACCCCCGAGCTGCGGGCAGGTTTGACGATCGGATTTTGCGGCGGGTTCACGACGATGAGCACGTTCGCGTTCGAGAGCGTACGGCTCCTGGGCGACGGCGAATATTGGTGGGCGACGCTCTACATGAGCGGGACGATCGTCGGCTGCCTGGTCGCGGTCATCGCGGGAACGATGCTGGCGGAGCGGGTGCTCTGATGGAGGACCGCATGCATAACCGGTTCAAGGGCGAGCGCACCCTGATGCGCATCTTCATCGGGGAGAGCGACAAGTATCGCGGCAAGCCACTGTACGAGGCGCTGGTAGAGCGGCTCCGGGAGAAAGGCCTGGCGGGAGCGACGGTGCTGCGCGGCGTCGCCGGATTCGGCGCGTCGAGCACCGTGCACACGGAGAAGATCCTGCGCCTCTCCCTCGACCTTCCGATCATCGTCGAGGTGGTCGAGACGGAAGACGCCATCCAAGCCGTGCTTCCCGACCTCGATGAGATGATCGGCGGCGGATTGATCACGCTGGAGCGCGCCCGGGTGATCATGTATCGACCGGGCAACGTGCGCCCCAGCCAACGGGAGACGCACCGCATCGAGGGGCTCGAGCCGTCGTGAAGCTCATCCTCTGGCTCCCGGCGGGATTCTCCGCGGTTGCCATCGCCGTCACCGCCGGCTGGACGGCTCCGCTCGATCAGGCGGTCGTGATGAGCGTCGCCGGCCACCGCACCGATCTCTTGAACGCCCTCGCCGTCAATTTCACCGCCCTGGGCAGCGCTCCAGTTATCACTCTCGTCACGTTGTTCGTGACGCTCTACGCCCTCGCCGCAGGCCGGCAGCGCATCGCTCTCGCCCTGCTCTGGACGCCCCTCTCGTTTCTCCTCGACGAGGTGTTGAAGCTCCTGTTTCAACACCCCCGACCCACCATGGCCATCATCGCCATTCCCGATTCCTACAGCTTCCCGAGCGGCCATGCCGTGGCGGCGAGCGCGCTGTACACCACCCTGGCCCTGATAGCGGCACAGAGCGAACGGCGCCGACGCCCACGCCGCATCATCGTCTGGGCCGGCGTGCTGGTCCCAATAGTGGTGGCGTGGAGCAGGGTGTACCTGGGAGTGCACTACTTATCAGATGTGGTGGGAGGATTGTTACTCGGGGGAGCGGGGGCGGTAGCGGCTGCGGCTTTTCTAGTCCACGAGTCGGTCAGACAGTGACCCCTGAGGCCAAGCCGCTTAGCGGGTCTTAGTTGATGGTTGTAGCCACTTAGTTACTCTCGTTCCTTCTGTCGACTACCGAGACGACGCTGAGGGTGTATGTCGCTGCCATCACCAATATTGAGATGATCACTACTGTCGGCTGAGCGATTGCGGTTCCGACAAATAGCGCCGCGTAGATCATGACAAACACAATCGGCAGCACCGGGTAGAGCGGCGCCAGGAACGGCGCCGCTGGATTCTTGCGTCGCGCCACGACCAGCGCGAGGACGGCGATCGAGTCCACGATCAGAATCAGCGTGATCGTGAGTGCCAGCAGCTGTTCGAACGTGCCGCTCAGCGCCAGCAGTATCGCCGTGAATCCTACCAGCGTCATCGCCGCCCATGGCGTGCCACCCGCATTGACTCGCGCAAGGTCCTTGGGGCCCAAACCTTCCCGCGCCAGGCCGAAGATGACACGAGGCGTGACGAAGATGTTGCCGTTGAGCGATGCGATCACGACGAGCAGCGACAACGCGAGGAACGCCACGCCCGCCGCCTCTCCGAACAGCGCCGTCATCACATCGGCTGCGACCAGCTTCGATGCCCCCACCTTGTCGAGCGGCAGCACGTGGACGTATGCCGCATTGAGGGCGAGATACAGCACCGTCACGAGCGTGATCCCGCCGAGGTAGATCCGCGGCAGGCTCGTCGACGGTTGGACGACTTCTTCGGCGATCTTCCCGCCATCGAGGTAGCCGTAGTAGGACCACACCACCGCCTGGAAGGCGACCGCCATCGCGGCAAACAGCGCCGCGCCATGCGGAGCCGCGGGGAGTGAGGTCGACCAGCCGACACCGGTGCCGCGAGCAAACGCGGCGATGACCACGACGACGAGACCGGCCACTTTCAGCGTGGTGGAGACGTTCTGCACCCAGCGACCTGAGGCTACACCGGTGAGGTTGACGCCCGTAAACAGGACGAGCAGGCCGACTCCGAGCCCCTGCGCCGCTCCGTCCGGCTCCCCGATGAGCCGACCCAGATACTCGCCGCACACCACGGCGATCGCGGCGATCGCCGCGATGTAGATGACCGCCTCCACCCAGCCGACGACGAACCCGATGCGAGGCCCGAACGCCTCGCGCGCATAGACGTACTTCCCACCGGCCTGCGGGTATCGCGTCGCCAGCTCGGCGAAAATGAGGCAGCCCATGAACGCGACGATACCGCCCGCCAGCCAGGCGAAGAACGTGAGCCCGGGCCGACCCAGCTGCGACGCCACGCCGCCCGGCGTGCGGAAGATCCCCGAACCGACCATGATCCCGACGACCATCGCCAGGCCGTCGCGGACACGAAGCGACCGTTTGAGCTCGATCATGCGAGGCCCAAACGGTCGCTTCAACAATCAGATGTCGCTAGTGGTCAGGGACGCCGGCGACCCCCGCCGCCGTTGGACGGGCGCGATCCGCCGGACGACGAGCTTGGCGCCGACCGGCCGCCTCCACCTGCGGACGACCCACCGCCTCCGCTGCGCTCGCCGCGGCCACCGCCATTGTCCCCGCCGCTCGAGCGGGGTCGGTCCGCGGAGCGCGGGGAGTCGCGCCGTCCGCCTCCGTTGTCACCACCGCTGTACGAGCCGCCGCTCGAGCGCGGACGCGACTCGGTGGACGACGGCGGATCGCGCCGACCGCCACCATTGTCACCACCACTGTACGAGCCACCGTTCGAGCGCGGACGCGATTCGGTGAACGGCGGCGGATCGCGCCGCCAGGTGCCGCGATCACCGGACGGAGACGCCGCGCGCCGCCGCGGATCGACCTGCGGCTGGTTGCGGCTGCCGACACTCGACGGGTCGTCCCACCGCACCGGCGTGCCAAACGACGGGAACCGCTGCCGCGGCAGCACGAGCGGCGGCTGCGGCGCGGGCCGCTTGAACGTCAACCCCGGGAACGGGCGTCCGCCACCGGCAAAGTAGGTGCGGCGACCGCCGTAACAGAACGGATTGCCGTAGCAGCCGTACCCGTAAGGCCGATACGGCCGGTAGATCGCGCCATAATAGAACGGATCGTAGTAGTACGGATCGTAATAGAACGAATCGCAAAAGAACGGATCATAAAGGAATGGGTCGCAGTAGCGGCGGTAATAAGGAGACCCGAAGTACAAACCGACGGAGAAGCGCGGGTAGTATCCCGGGCCGTAGTACCCGTCGTAGTACGAGTAAGACGGTCGATATCCCCCGCCGCCGACGCTGTAGCTCGTCACGTCGTAGTCGTAGTGGGCGGAGTCCGCCATCTGATCGACGATGTCCAGCAGGCCCGCTTCCGCGTCGTCCCGCATGCGGTCGCTCGCGAACACCCGATAATCCCAGTGGTCGCCGCGCACGAAGCGATCGTAGCGGAACGGCGTCGCCGAGCGCGCGGCGAGAATCGTCCCAGTGCCGCGGACGTCGTCGACGAAGAACGTCTCACGATCGCCGCGCCCGCGCAGCTCGAATTCATGGCCGCCACGGACGAAGTCGTCGTCGCCCGGATCGAGTGGAAACAGCACGCGCACGCGCCCGTCTGCGTCGCTGCGCAACACCAGCAGGTAGCCGTCTTCGGCCACGCGCACCCGCACCTTGGCGCGATCGCCCTGGTAGAAGTAGCCGCCCGAGTTGAGGGAAATACGAATCGGCGGGTCGTCGGCTGCCACCATGCGCGTTACCACGGCGGGTGAACCAACCGATCCGGTCGAAGCGACCAGGACAGCGAACAGTGCGGAGATCATGCTTCCTCCCAGGTCCAAACTACATCTATCACGCGAGGTTAGTCACGCCATCCTCTCTCAAGAATCGCGCCGGGAGTCCTGAGCGCGCCAGGAGACCTGAAGCGTCTCACAGGGTGGACAGTGTGTGCCCTTTCGAGGCCAGTTACTTTTGGCGGCGTGAGCGCCTTGCTCGACGCCATGGCCGGGGCTGCCAACGCTAGTGAGCCCGTCGCGGGGCTCGTCACGAGCGGCCAACCGACCGCGCAACAGCTCGCGGCCCTGAAACGTGTGGGATGCGAGCTGGTGCTCGATTGCCGGGACCCCATGGAGCCCCGCCCGCTTTCCGAGTCCGACGAAGTCAAGCGGGCGGGGATGGAATACATCGTGATCCCGGTGGGCCACACGCGCGGAGAAGATGAGACGCTGCGGCGCATCCGGGACGTGCTGGCGGCCAATGTGGGGAAACGGAAAATGCTGTACCACTGCGCGAGCGGAAATCGCGTTGGGGCGACGCTGATCCCCTATCTCATGCTCGATCAGCAGTTCTCCGAAGACGACGCGGTCATGACCGCCATGCGGACAGGGGCCCGCAACGCAGAGTTAATTGAGTGGGCTCTGGAGTTCGTGAAAACGAACCAGATGGGTAGGCGGGCAGACGGTGGCTAAGCGGCACCGGGCAACTAGGGTTTTGGCTCTTCTCTTCCTCCCGCGTATCTGTGCCAGTACATCCGCATCTCGCTGATCTTGCCATCCTTCGTCTCGCAGAAGATCGCCCCGCGGGCGTCGACCCACTCGCCGCTGCTGCGCCGCCGAAAGGTGCAGCGAAACTCGGTGGCGAACCACGGTCCCACCTCGAAGATTTCCCCGGAGCGGAAAGACACCTCGGCCTGCGTCGTGGGGAGGTCCTGCCAGTAGGCCCGGACGGCACCGATGCCGACGTCCTTGCGGCTGAAGGGGGTCTCGACGAAAACGGCATCGGTCGTAAAGACCGAAACCAGGCGATCGATGTCGGCCGCCTGCCAGGCGTCGCCGAAGGTGTCGATGAGCTCGCGATAGACCGGGGTGGGCGCCATGGGCCGCACAATATACAGACATCCGGAACTCGCGGCCGCGGCGTACGTAACAACGGAGTGTCCCGTTCGGGGACGCTCATCACGTCATGAGGAGGACACACCATGTTGAAGCGCATGCTGGCCACGACCGCCGCGCTGGCACTCTTCGCCCTGCCGCTCCGGGCGCAGGCTGCCGCCGCCGGCAGCGGTGACCAGGTCACCCTCACGGGTCAGGTCATCGACGTCAACTGTTATTCGACGCACCAGCAGTCCGGCGCCCAGCACAAGAGCTGCGCGACGGCCTGCGCGAAACAGGGAGTGTCGCTGGCGATTCTCACCAACGATGGCACGATCTACATGGCGGTGAGCTCCAAGCCCGCCGATCCACAGAACTCACGCCTCCTGCCGTTCGTCGAAGGCAAGGTGAAGGTCACCGGAACGCACCGGATGGCGAGCGGCCTGCATACGATCGAGATCGCCACGATCGAAGCCGCGAGCTGAGCTTCGTGCGTCACGCGCTGGGCGCCGCATTCGTGGTCGTGGCCGCGGCGTCGTGCCGGCCCGACCACGAGGCGCCCAGCGGCTTTACCCTCCTGTTCTTCAATCATTCCCCGGCGGCCACGATCGGCGACCGGTCGTGGGCTCCCGATCCCGACCACAGCCGGCTCGTGGCGTTCGATCGCGCGCTGCAGCCGGTGCGGACGCTGGCGGGTCCGGCGATCGCCCTGCCGATGAGCGTGACGGCGCTGGGCGCCGATCTGCTCGTCAGCGAAGAAGCGGGTGATGGCGTGGTGCTCGACACTGCCGGGCAGCAGCTGCGGGAATGGTCGAGCCCGGCGCCGTTCGCCGTCGCGTCGTACAACGCAGCGGCGGGGCGCATCGTCGCGACGCGCTCGCCCTACCGCGTGCCGACGCTCGCCGCCGAGCCCGCCAATGCGCCGCTCGTGCAGCTGCTCGACACGCTGGGACGCCCCGTCGATCGCCTGGCGGTGATCCACGTGCCGCCCACCCCGTTCTTGACCGCAATCACAAACGCGGGTCCGGCGGTGCTCGACGGCGGGGGCGCGGTCTACTACGCACCGCTGGTGCGCGACGAGATCGTCAAATTCGATCGCAGCGGGATGCAGCGCTGGGTCACGCGGCGAGGATTGTATCCGAAGGAGCGCGATCCCGTCTATCTCCCCGCCAGGGGCCGCGAACTCCGCATCGACCAGGCCGTCGTCAATGTCGCCCTCGTCCTCGGACCAGACGGCCGGCTGTACGTGCTCGGCGCCGATGACTCGGCGGGGACGAAACTGCGCGTCGACGTGCTCGACACAGCGGGCGGCGCTATCCTCGCAACACGCCACCTCGGACGGCGCGAGACGGCGGTGGCGCTCGATGCCGGCGGCCGGCTCGCGACGTTCGACGCCGAGTCGCTCGCGGCACGCGTGCCGGGCGACGGCCGTGAGCCGTTCGCGCCGGCATTCACTCTACCCGACACGAGCGGCGACACGCTGACCCTGGCCCGCTTCGCGGGCAAGGTGACGCTCGTCGACTTCTGGGCGAGCTGGTGCGACCCGTGCCGGGAAGAATTTCCGCACATGATCGACCTGTACCGCCGCTACCAGCGCAGCGACTTCGACATCGTCGCGATTTCCGACGACGTCGATCGGGCCAAGATGCTGGCGTTCGTGCGCCGGTATCGCCCGCCGTTCGCGGTGCTGGTCGGCGGCGGCCGGATGAAGCAGCAGTATCATTACCGCGGCCTCCCCTACTCCGTTCTGCTGGACCGGAGCGGCCGGGTGATCGAGCGCTATTTCGGATTTGGTGGCGCCGCAGAATTCCAGCGGCTGGCGGCGACGGTGGAACGCGAGCTAGCCGCGAGTCCCGCCCCGGCCGGCGAGCGGTCCGGCGACAGCGGCACGACGCTGGTCGGCGCGGGGGACATCGCCGATTGCGACTCGCACGGTGACGAACAAACGGCCGCCCTGCTCGACCGCATCGCCGGCACCGTGTTCACAGCCGGCGACAACGCGTACAGCGATGGAACGGCGGAGCAGTTTGCGCGCTGCTACGCGGGGAGCTGGGGACGGCACAGGGCGCGGACACGACCCGCCCCCGGGAACCACGATTACAGGAGCGACGACGGGGCGCCCTACTTTCATTATTATGGCGCGCTCGCGGGACCCGCGGGGCGCGGGTACTACAGCTACGACGTCGGGACGTGGCACGTGATCTCGCTCAACAGCAACATCGACATGCGCGCCGGATCGCCGCAGGAGCGGTGGCTGCGGGACGACCTGGCGGCGCACCCGAGCGCGTGCGTGCTCGCCTACTGGCACCATCCGCGCTTCAGCTCGGGCACGGAACACGGCAGCGACCGGCGTACGCGCTTCCTGTGGCAGGCGCTGTACGACCACGGCGCCGACGTCGTACTCGCCGGTCACGAGCACAACTACGAGCGCTTCGCTCCGCAGACTGCGGAGGGGGCGGCGGATGCGGCGCGGGGAATCAGGGAATTCGTGGTCGGAACGGGCGGGGCGGATCGCTACGCCTTCGGTCCGCCTCTCCCCAATAGCGAAGTGCGCAACGGCGACGTGTGGGGCGTGCTGAAGCTGACGCTCCTGCCCGGACGCTATCGCTGGGAGTTCGTCCCCGTCGCCGGGATGTCCTTCAGCGATTCGGGGCTGGGACGCTGCCACTAGCCGCTAATCGACGGCTTTGCCCTCGGGATCGTAGGTGAGGAACCGCGAGCGACCGTTGAGCCGCAGCTGCACCTCGAACAGAATGACCGTCCCGCGCGTCACCCGCTCGGCACCGACCAGCTTTCCCCCGGCAACGCGCCGCTCCGCGGCGGCGCGCACCACCGCAGGAACCGAATCCACCGGTATCCGTTCCTCGATTTCGAGCACGGCGCCCGTCGTGCTGTAGATCAGGTCGCGGCGGGTCTCGCCGTCGCGGCTCTCGATCTCATAGACCACTTTCCCGTCGCGCCGCTCCTTGCTCACGTTGAGCACTCGTGCAGCGGGGTAGGTCTGGTGAAAGGCGCTCGCAACCGCGGGCGGGAGCGAATCCTGTCCACTGAGACTCGCCCCGGGGAGGGCGACCGCGCCGGCGATTGCGGCGAACAAGCGGCGGACGGTCATCGCTTCAGAAGTTGAACATGACGCCCACTTCGGGGGCGATGTCGGTCGCGTTGGGTGTGAATCCCCAGCCGTTGTTCAGCTTGATGATTGCGTTGCGCGCGAACCGCCATTGCACCTCTGTGAGGAGCGAGATTTCATCGACCTGGCTGCCCTCGATCGCCGTGATGATCCGCCAGGACTGCGACACCTGCCGCATGTACTCGATCGCGTATTCCCCGGCGTCGACCACGTGGTCTGTGTACTCCGCGCCGGCTCGGAAGGTCATGGTGCCCCAACTGAAGCCGCGCGTGAGGCCGAAGCCCGCACTGAACTCCCAGTCCTGCGTCCCGATGATGTGCCGCGTGCGCTGGAGTGGGAGAACTGTCTCGAAGAATGTGAAGACCTCGGGCCGGTGCTCGTTCTCTCGCTGCACGCGCCAGCGGATCTGTCCTTCGACGTCGCCGAGCCCCGATTCGCGGATCCGCTGCGGCACGGTGGCCGAGTCCAGACGGTCCTTCCGGAGCTCGGCGGTGATCACCGCGGATTCGAATTCCACCATGAGATCGGGCGTCAGGCCATAAGCGAAATACAGGATCCCCTCGGACGCGCGGAACCGACCTCGGTAATCGTGATTCAGGCCATACCCCAGTTCGCTCGGCTTGTATTCGAGGTTGTGATCGGCGTACCACTCGAAGAAGGGGTAGATCAGCAGCTCGCCGTCGCGGACGTACGTGCCGAGCATCGACGTCCGGACGCCGGTGCCCCGATCACGCAGATAGGAAGGGAGGGGCTGGGTCTGCGCCGAGGCGATTGCAGGAGCTGCGGCCAACGCGATGAGCAGTGCTGCGGAGCGCCAAGCCATTCAGCCTCCCCGTTTGAGGAGCTTCTGAGCAGCGCCCACTATGAAAGTTCCTGCACCGACCAACGTTCCGTCGACGGCGTTAGCGGGCGTGTCGAACTGCCCCGCATCATACTGTTCCTTGAGTTGCAAAACCACGAAAGCGATCACGGCGATCTTCAGTGCTTCGCCCAGGATGCTCTTCCAGCTCATGGTGCCTCACTCAGAAGGTGACGGTGGCGTTGAGGCGCACCCGATGCTGCCGCTCACGCGGCGCGCTGGGCGCCACTAAATGGGGGCGGTAGAGGTACCAGGTCGCGTTCAGCAGCAGGCCACTCAAGGGGATCGCGTCAAAGGCCAGCGTGTGCGTCTCTGTGTTGGTGCCGATCGTGGTATTGTCGTGCGAAAAGGCCGCGAGCACGGCGTCGGTTTCGACGACCGCATACCCATAGCGCCAGCGCCAGTCGCGCGGGCGTTGCGCCCGGCCGACGTACAGATCGGCCTGCCAGCCGGTGTTGAGATCAGCGGCCCCGCCATTGTGAACGTAATCCCCCACTACCCGGAGCGGCCAGCGCTCTCCCAGTCCCAGGTGCTCGACGGTGAGCGTTGCATTGAGCAGATCGAAGTCCGAGAGGTAGCGACCTCCACCCGGGGCGAGCCGGTTGGTCCGGGTGTCGCCTGCATCGGCGTTGAGCAGGCTGCGGACCCGGTAGTCGTAGTACGCGGCCGCCGCGGCGACGCGCCAGGCGCTGTCGGGCGTCGCCCGCAGAGTGAGCTGGGCTCCCCCCATGTCGCTACCGAGGCCGCCGGTCTGTTGATCCACGATGAAATAAAGGCCGGTGAGCGTTCCCGTGACGCGCGCGGGACTGCCGGCGATCAATCGGCCTCCCACGCCTTGCGGGTTCACATCGCCGTCCCATACCAGCTCGGTGGGCGCGAAGAAGGGATTGTTGAATTTTCCGCCCACCGCGCCCCAGCGGCGCCGATTCACTTCGATGGCGGCGATGTCGAGACTCATCTCGAGGTCGTTGACGAACTGGCTCAGCGTCACGTCGGTCGAGTTGGGGTCGTTCCCCGATCCGGTCGCGAGTCGCGCGCGAACCGCCACGTCCTCGCGCAGCGCGTAGGCGATACCCGCGCGCAACCGCACGACCTCCTTGCTGCTCGACAGCGCGCCGTTCGCCTGACTGGTGTTCTCGTAGCGCACCCGGAAATCGCCGGTAAAGCGAAGCGGCGAGTGCGTCTGCGCCGGCGCGCCTTTCGCAGCGAGCGCCAGCGTAACGGTCGCGCACAGGACGCGCGCGCTATTCCTCATGAGTATCCACCGCTCCGGTCAGCGCGTCGACGCTGACTTCGGTGATGCCGCGCTTGCCGGCGATCTTGACGTCCCATACCCACACCAGTTTTCCGTGCTCGCGCAGCAGCTCCACCGCCTCGATGCTGCCGGGGAGCTTGGTGAGCGCCAGCACGCGGGCCGAATCCTCACTGATCTTGGCCTGTGCGAGGAGCGCTGGCGGAATATCGCGCTCATACGCCGGCCGCTGCGGCTGCTGGGCGGACACAGTCTGCGGTCCGAGGGCGAGCGCAAGCACGAATGCCCCTGCGACGAGATGCTTCATGCGACACTCCCGTTTCTGTTGGGTCCTGCGGGCTCGAGCACGGTGCGGGTTACGCACCGCCGCCCGCGTCGATCTCACGATGCCGCCGGCGATAGACCATGAAGATGATCGCGCCCAGCACGACGGGTCCTCCGATGGCGTACGGCAGCACGCCGCCTGGGTTGAGCCGCGTGTACTTCGTGACGATCAAGTGCATTCCTGGGCTGGTCACCGGATGGCTCGTCGCTTCTGGCCCAGCCGGCGCCGGAATGCCGACGGTGTACACCATGAAATTGCCGTCGAGAATCGCGTTGACCCGCCAGGCGAGGCTGACCGACTGCCCGGGAGCGACCGGCTCGGTGTACTGCGTGCGCTGCGGCGACCAGTCTTCCGGGTCGACGACGTCCCCGCTCGCGTTGAGGTTGATGATGTTCATCGCCACGATGAGCGGCGGCGTCGGACTCGACCCGTTGTTGGTCAGAACGGTGTTGTATTCGATGGGAGTCCCCGCTCGGACCGTCTTGGCGGTGACGTCGATCGACAGCTGGACCTGCGGATCGGCCACCTGTTGCGCCAGCAGCGGGGCCGCTCCGAGCCCGAGCAGCGCCGCGAGGAGCAGCACGGCTGCAACCCGCTCCCGCGCCGCCTGGAAGAGGCGCGTGCGGCCGGCTTCCAGTCGCAGCTCGGGACCGGCGTACCAGAACAACAGTGCGAACGCGAAGACGGCGAACACGATGCACGACAACATCCACGACCACGCCCGGTCCAACGTCCAGTTGTTCACGAGGATGGCGGCGAGGAAGAATTTCGGCGCCGCTAACGGATTCAACCATTGAAAGAGGAGTCCCATGAATCCACCTTGGGCGTGCCCGGTGAGTTGAGTGGGGAGCAGGAAGAGGACGTACAGACACAGACTGATGAACAGGCTGGTCTTGTTCGAGTTGCACCAGAAACCCACGAACATCGCCATTGCCGTGAAGCCGAGCGTCAGCACGAGGCCGAGCCCCCCACCCCACAGCACTGCCTGGCTGAACACCTCGTCACCCTGCGACAGCACCCACATGTAGGGAATGGCGATCAGCATCGCCACCGGCCCGGGGGACGCCGCCGCGAGGAACTTGCCGAGCACGATCTGGCGGCGACTGGTCGGGGTGAGCAGCAGCCCCTCGAGCGTGGCGCGCTCCCGTTCCCCGCTCAAGCTGTCGGCGCCGATAATGAGGCTGACGAACACGCTCGCGATCATCGCGGCTTTGGTGAGCTCGAACACCATCTCCTTCGGCGGGATGAGGCTCAGGCTCGAGTCACGCGCCGTGATGTAGGTGTAGATCCCCAGTACGATGGTGTAAGCGACGGTCAACTGCAGCGCTTTCCCTCCCACCCAGAGGTCGCTGAGCTCTTTCCTGAACACCACCCACCAGGTTGCGACGCTGCCCGCCGGTACCGGAGTGGCCAGGCGCTCGCCACGCGGTTTCGGAGCGGGAACGGGCAGTGCTGCTTCCGGCCAGACGGTGGTGGTGGGCGCCCGCCGGGACGGCCGCGGCGCTTTGGCGCTCCAGCGCTTCCAAAGGCGGCCTAACCGTGTTGCCATCGCAGCGTCGAGTCGCAGACGACGCGCGGCTAAGGCGAACAACACGAGCAGAACGATCGCGGCGAACGAACCCGCCAGGATGGGGAGATACCACGCCTCCGACACGGGCCGGCCCTGGCCCACCACCTTGCCAAGGAATTGCGCCGCTGCTTCCCATGGGTTCACGAACGTATAAAGCAGCGTGCGCCGCACCTCGATCACGGTTTGATGGATTCGCGGCCGGGACAACTCGGTCGGCAACAACAGCAGGAGGTAGAGACAGAGACTGACCATCATGCTGGTCTTGTTCGAGTTGCAGGCCATGCTGACGAGCAGGCCAATGCCGACCAACAGGGCGGCCAGGATCGTACCCAGCACGGTCCCCCACAGCAGCGCCTGCCAGAAGACCGGATTGCCTTTGGCAAGCACCGCCCAATAGGGGATCGCGATCATGAGCGCGACGGGCCAGGCGGAGAAGGCAGCGAGAAACTTGCCCACCGTGATCTGCCGCCGGCTCGCCGGGGTCAGGAGCAGCACTTCGAGCGTGGCCCGCTCCCGGTCGCCGGCGAAGGCGTCCGCCGCTGCCACGAGGCAAATGAACGCGGCGATGGCGATCGAATGCCGCACCATCTCCTGGATCATTTCGGGCACCGGCAGCAGCAAGGTGTCGGCGTTGCTGGCGAGCAGATAGGAGTATCCGCCCAGCAGCAGGCTGTAGATGAGGATCAAGTACAGTGCCTTGCCGCCGACCCACAGATCCCTGGTCTCGCGCCGGCAGACCACCCACCACGAAGTCGAAATAGCCATCAGCTTCCTCCAGCCTCAGCGGGTCGCGGACAACCGAAACGGACTCGTTCCGCCCGATTGCAGACGGAGCCGTGGTCCGGCATACACGAACAGCAGGGCGACCACGACGATGAGAAACACGACCGGCCCTTGCAGCCAGTCGCCGTAGGTATGCAGGGTCTGGTTATTGACAATGAGCCGTTCCAGCAGCTGGTCGGCGGCCGCCAGCGGGTTCGAGCGCTGGAAGAACTTCCCGACTAGTCCCTTCTGCGCCCGGCCGGGTAAGAGCGCGGGCAAGAGGAACAGCAGGTACATCGAGAGACTGATGAACAGGCTGGTGCGATTGGAATTGGACCAGTAGCTGACGAGCATCCCGAGCCCCGTAAATCCGATGACCACCATCGTGCCGACGAAGACGGCGTACAGGAGCGCGGGCATGAGAATCGGATCGCCTTGGGAAACGACGAGCACGCACGGGAATGTGACGGCCAACGCCGCCGGCCACGGCGACATGCTGGCGAGGAACTTGCCGACGACGATCTGGGTCCGGCTGGCGGGCGTCAACAACAGCGTTTCCAGCAGCTCCCGGTCGCGCGCGCCGCTCAAGGTGTCGGCGCCGATGAGCAGGCCCATGAACACACCGACGTACATGCAGGTCTGCAGGATCGACCAGACCATCTCTTTGGGGGGCGTCAAGTCCATCTGACTCCACCTGACCTGGAGATAGGTCAGCACTCCGATCACGACCGTGTACACGAGCAGCAGCGTCAGCGCTCGACCGCCGACCCAGAGCTCCTGCAGGTCGCGGCGGCAGACCACCCACCAGGCCGCGAGACCCGGGCCGACAGGCGCCGGACGGCCGTCCCTCACGTGGGTCTCACCCGCAAGCGCCGCATACCAACTTCCAGCTGCAGGGACGGTCCGGCGTAGACGAAGAGCACGGCGAGCACGACGGCCGGCAGGAGAATCGGGCTGGTCATCCACAGCCACAGCTGTGAGGCCGGGGCGTCCGCCATGATGCTCTCATGGAGCAAGCGACTGCTTGCGCCCAGCGGGTTGACCAATTGGAAGAGGTCGGACAGGCCTGTCGATTGGGCGCCGACTGTCGTGGTCGCCAGGCCCGAGTACTCGGACGGCAGAATCATGAGAAGGTAAAGGCCGATGCTGACGAGCATGCTGGGCTTGTTGGAATTGCTCCAGATGCTGGCGAGCATGCCGATGCCGGCGAATGCAGGGGCGAGCAGCGTTCCCACGACCGGCCCCCACAGCAGCGCCGCCCGCAGCACCGGATCGCCCTTGGAGAGCACCACCCAGTACGGGATGGCGATCATCAACGTCGCCGGCCAGAGGGACAGGGCGGACAGGAATTTTCCCAAGATGATCTGCCGCCGGCTGGTGGGGGTGAGCAGCAGTCCTTCCAGCGTGGCGCGCTCGCGCTCGCCCGACACAGTGTCGGCACCGACGATCAGGCAGATGAACAATCCCACGAACACCGCAGCCTTGACGATCTCCAGCACCACCTCTTTCAACGGCAGCAGCTGCAGCTCCGAGTTGCTCGCGAACAGGTACGCGTAGATCCCGAGCAGCAGGGTATAGATCAGGATCATGACCAGCGCTTTGCCGCCGACCCAGTGATCCCGCAGCTCCCGCCAGAACACGATGCGCCAGACCGGCGCCGCACGCGGCGCCGGTGAGCGATCGTCGGCTAAACTCACTTGATGCCCCCCGCCGTGAGCTGCAGGAAGACGTCTTGCAGCCGCCCGCCTTCGGGCTCGAAGCTCAAGACCGGGATCTCCGCGCGCAGCAACGTGTCGAGGACGCGATTGTTGACAAACGGATCCGCCGCGGCGGCTTCGTCCAGCTCCACCCGCAACCACCCCGGCATGCCGCTCGCCGGCAGAACCTGGCGAACAGAGGCGATGGTGCCGAGCTCCCGCTGGGCGTCTTCCAAGGACTCGGGCGGCACGCGAATCCGCATCATGTTCTGCTCGGTGCGCCCGATGACGTCGGCCACGGTCCCGGAGGCGACACATTCTCCGGAGCTCATGATGACGACATCGTCGCACACGCTTTCCACCTCCGGCAGGAGATGGCTGCAGAGAATGACACCCGCGCTGCGCTCTTCGGCGATCTGCTGTACCAGGCCGAGCAGCTCCTGTTGCCCACGCGGGTCGAGGCCGATGGTCGGCTCGTCGAGGAACACGACCACGGGGTCGTTCACCAGCGCGCGCGCGATGCCGATCCGTTGCCGCATGCCGTGGCTGTACGTGCTCACGAGCGAGCGGGCGCGCTGCTTGAGTCCCACCTCCTCCAGCAGCTCCATCCCCACCGCCCGGGCATCGCTCGCGGTGCGTCCGTAGAGCTGACCGAAGTAGGTCAGGTACTCGATACCGGTCATTTGCTTCGGCAACCCGAAGCTCTCGGGCAGCACCCCGATGCGGCGGCGGATCTGATCGGGATATTCGTGGCTGATCCCGTCGACGGAGAAATGACCGGCGTCGGGCTCCATGATCGTGGTCAGGATGCGGATCGAGGTCGTCTTCCCCGCGCCGTTCGGTCCGAGGAAGCCCAGCAGCCGGCCCGCTTTGAGGACGAAGGAGAGCCCCCGCAGAGCCATTCTCGGTCCGTACGATTTCTGCAGACCTTCGGCAACGAGCACTTCGGTCCGCCGCGGAGTCGTTTCACTGTAGGTCATAGCGGGTCACCGCTCCTTCGGGTGCGTCAGGGGTTTGCCAAGCTCGGCGCCGGCCCGCCGGCGCTCCGCGCGATGCCGAACCGCAGGTAGAGGCTGGGTGCCACGAACAGATTCAACAGCGTCGACGTGATCAGACCGCCGAGGATGACGATCGCCATCGGATACTCGATTTCGTGCCCGGGCTTATCGCCGGCGATCAGCAGCGGCACGAGCGCGAGCCCGGTCGCCAAGGCCGTCATGAGAATCGGCGACAGCCGCTCGCGGGCGCCGCGCAACACCAGCGCCGGGCCGAGCGCTTCGCCTTCGAAACGCTCCAGGTGCTGGTAATGGCTCATCAGCATGATCTGGTTGCGCGCGGCGATGCCGAAGATCGTGAGGAAGCCGACCATCGACCCCAGCGAAATCACGTCGCCCGTGAAGTACACGGCCAGCACGCCGCCGACGAGCGCGGAGGGCAGGGTCAGGAAGCCGAGCACCGCGAGCCGGGTGTTCTCGAACGAGGCGAGGAGGATCAGGAACACGCCGATCCCCGCCGCGATCGCGAAACTCAGCAGCCGGGTCTGGGCCTCGTCGCGCTCGGCGTACTCGCCCAGCACGACGGCGTGGTAGCCGAGCGGGAACTTGATGTGCTCGAGGCGGTCGTCGACCTCATCCATCACGCCGGCCAGGTCGCTCCCGGTCACTTCGGCGCCGACGTCGATGCGGCGTGAATCGTTTTCACGGTAGATCACGCTCTGCGCCGGTACGATGCGGACGGTAGCGACGTCCCCCAGCCGCACCTGCCCGCCCTTGGGCGTGTCGATCGGCAGATTGCGGACGCTGGTGAGGCTCTGGCGGGTGGCGGGGGTGCTCCAGACGTTGACGTCGTACGCCTTGCCGTCCCGGAAAATGTCGCCCACCTCTTCCCCCGCGAGCAGCGTGCCCGACGCCCGCCGCACGTCGCCCGGTTTGAGCCCGTAGCGCTGTGCCGCGGCGAGATCGACTTCGACCTGAATCTGCGGGACCTGCGACTGCAGCTGCACGTTCAGGTCGGAGAGGCCGGCGATCCCCGCGAGCGAATCGCGCACCTCCTCCGCCTTTTCGTGGATCACGTCGAGGTTGGGTCCGTAGATCCGCACCACGAACGTCTGACTCGAGCCCGACAGCACCTCGTCGATCCGCTCGTTGAGGTAGGTCTCGACGTTGTGGAACAGTCCGGGATAGCCGTAGACGACTCCCTCGATACGGGAGATCGTCTCGTCGTAGTCCGCCGCCGGATCGACGCTGATCCAATTCTCCCCGAAGTTGACGCCGTTGAGCTCGTCGGCCAGCAGCGCCTGCCCGATGTGCGAGCCGAAGTTGCGGACGCCGGGAATGGCGCGCAGCTCGCGGCTCAATCGCGTGACGATGCGCCGTTCCTCGTTCACGGAGCTGCCGGGCTTCGTGATCCAGTGGATCAGGAAATCGCGCTCCTTGAAATGGGGGAACAGCGACTCGCCGAGCAGCGGGACGATGGCGGCCCCCACCACCATGACGACGGCGGTGGCCAGGAACGCGTGCCGCGGACGCGCGACGATGCGCCGCAACGCCCGCTCGTAGATCCCCTGCAGCCACCGCACCAGAGGCTGGCGCTGGTGCTCAATGGGAGTGCGGCGCAGCAGCAGGTAGCACATCGCGGGCGTGACGGTGAGCGCGACGACCATGGATGCCAGCACCGCGAGCCCGTACGCGATCGCCATCGGCTGGAAGAAGGCGCCGGAGAGGCCGCCCATGAAGATGACGGGGATCACCACGACGGCGTCGATCAGCGTGGCGTGCACGATCGCCTGGCGCACCTCGAGCGACGCCTCGAGGATGATGCGGGCGGTCGACAGGCTGCGCCCTTCCTGACGTGCCAGGCGCAGGCGCCGGGTGATGTTCTCGACGTCGATGATCGCGTCATCGACCACGACGCCGATCGCGATCACGAAACCGGCCAACATCATGGTGTTGATGGTCGCCCCGCTGAGGTACAGCACCAGCGCGCCGGCCGTCAGCGACAGCGGGATGGCGACCATGCTGATCAGCGCAGTGCGCCACTGGAACAGGAAGGCGATGATCACCAGCATCACGAGGATGCAGCCGAGAATCAGGGCGTGCGACAGGTTGTCGAGCGCGACCTGAATGAAGTCCGCGGGGCGGAAAATCGTCGGATCGAGGTCGACGCCCTTCAACCCGGGGCGCAGCTCGTCGAGCGCCGCTTCCACGCCGTGCGTGACGTCCAAGGTGTTGGCCCACGGGAACTTCTCGACGACCAGCATCAGTCCCGGACCGTCGTTGATGACGGCGTCGCCGAACAGCGGCCACGTGTCCCATACGACGTCCGCCACATCGCTGAGTCGCAACGGAGTGCCGTCGCTCTTGCGCCGGTCCTGGATGGGCACCTGCCCGAGGTCCTCCGGCGAGGAAATGGCGAGAACGTGGCGGATGCCGAGCCGCTGGTTGGGCGTCTGGATGAAGCCGCCGGTGCCGATCACCGCTCCTTTGGAGAACTGCAGGATGCCCACGTCGAGCGCGTCGGCGGTGACTTCCATGACCTGATCGAGCGAGACGCGCCGCTCCCGCAGCCGGTCGGGATCGACCTGCACCTGCGGCATCTTGATGCGCTCCCCCCAGATCGCCACGTTGGCGACCCCCGGCACGCCCAGCAGGCGCGCGCGGATCGTCCAATAGGAGATCATCGAGAGGTCCATCAGCGAGATGTCCTTCGACGACACGCCGATCTTCATCACGCGACCGGTCGAGGAGACCGGAGGGATGATGACCGGCGGCGCCGCCCAGGTCGGCAGCGTCGTGAGGACGTTGGTGAGACGCTCCTGCACGAGCTGCCGCGCCCGCACGACGTCGGTCCCAGGCTTGAAGAGCAGCTCGATCGACGACAGATCGGGGATCGACTTGGAGCGCATCAGATCGAGCCGATCGAGACCGTTGAAGGCCTGCTCCAGCGGCACGGTGACCAGCGCCTCGACCTCCTCGGCGGACAGCCCGAGGCTCGGCGTCTGGACCTCAACCCGGGGCGGCGCAAACTCGGGGAACGCGTCCACTGGAGTGTTGGGGAGCTGGGCGATGCCATACACCATCATCGCGACGGCCCCGGCCAGCACGATGAACCGGAACCGCAAGCTCGCGCCGACGATCGCTCGCATCATCATTCTTCTTCGAACTCCGATTCACTGCCGAACAGCTCGGCGGCCCCGACGGTCACGACCGTTTCGCCGAGACCGGGACCGGTCGACAGCACCGCGAGATCGCCTGTGACCGATTCCACCGTGACCCGCGTGCGGATGTAGGTGAACGGCTCCGGGTTGGTGTACGCCCACGCCTGACCCTCCGCGTCATAGAGGATCGCGGCGTACGGGATCACCTTGCGCATCAGGCCGTTGACCGTGGACCGCCGCACACCGACGGTTTGAATGTCGAGACGCCGGGCGGCTTCCTCGGTGAGGATGAGGCGGTTGACATCGTCGCCGGCGATCGGCTCGACCTTCACCGCCTTCGCCGTGCTCTCTTCGCTCGCCTGATTGCGACCGCACGCTACCAGCGGCAGCCAGGCGACGATCAGCGCCGCTCGCCACGCGGGTATCCGCGAACTCATGCGTTCCTCCTGATCACGATTTAGTGACGCCCAACGCGGCAACGTCCGCCAGGCCGGCGGGTAATTCCACGTCGCCCCGTTGCGCGGCTGTGACTTGCAGTACCAGGTACATCGAGGGCAGCACGAACAGGGAGATCAGCGTCGCGGTCACGAGGCCGCCCAGCACCACGACCACCGCGCCACGCACGACTTCGAGCCCGGGGCGGTCGCCCGCCAACAGCGTGGGAAGGAGCGCCAGGGCAGTGACTACCGCGGTCATGAGGATCGGCGCCGCGCGCTCGACCGCCCCGCGCATCACGAGCCCCGCGCCGAACGGCTCGCGACCCTCAGCTTCCAGCTGGTGATAGCGCGAGAAGAGCTGCAGGGTGTTGCGGATGGTGAAGCCGAGCACGATGAGCAATCCGACGAGCGATCCGATGGAGATCGTGTCTCCGCGCGCGGCCGCCGCCGCGAGTCCGCCCACCAGCGCGGCCGCTGCGGTCGCGAGGCCGATCCCGGCGAGTCGCCAGCTCCCGATCGCCGCCTGCAACAGCAGCAGCATTCCAATCATGGCCGCCACCGCCAGCAGCAATGCCCGTTGATGGGCTGTCTCGCGCTCGGCGAACCCGCCGAGCACCTCCGCGTGATGCTCCAACGGCATTGGAACGGTCTGCAGGCGGGCCTCGATGTCACCAGCGACGGTGCCGAGATCGCGCCCGCGCACTCCGACGATCACGTCGAGGTAGCGCTTCACGGCCTCGTGCCGAATTGCGCGGGCACTCGACACGATGCGGACTTGCGCCACGTCTCCCAGCCGGACGCTGCCGCCGCCAGGCGTATCGATCATCAGGTCGCGCACACTGTTGAGGCTGTGGCGCGTTGCCGGCTCCCCCCACACTACCACGTCGAAGACCTTTTGCTCTTCGAACAGATTGCCGACCTGCAGTCCGGAAAACATCGTGGCCGCGGAACGCCGCACGTCACCGGGCTTGATGCCGTGACGCTGTGCCGCAGCGAGATCGACCTCGACCTCCAGCACCGGTTCTTGCGCCGGCTGATCCAGCCGCGCGCTGGTCACGCCTCCGACCTCGCTGACCGCTTTCGCCACAGCACCCGCCGCGGTGCGCAGCACCGCATCGGCGTCGCCGTAGACGCGGACAACGATGGAGTCACGGGCCTGCGCGTTCAGCGGCTCCGTGCGCTCGCTGAGGTACGTCTCCACTCGCGGACGCAGGCCGGGGTAGCCATTGACCACCGTGCGGACGGCGGCGACGGTGCGATCGTAATCCGCCGTCGAATCGACGCTGACCCAAAGCTCGGCGGAATTGACGTTGACGACCTGGTCGCCGAAGATCGCCCGGCCCAGGTGTGCACCGACATTGGAGACGCCGCGGATGGACCGCAGCTCGAGGCTGACGCGTCCGGAGATGCGGCTCATCTCGGGCTGCGACGTGCCCGGGGCGCTGGTGAGATGGACCAGCAGGTCCCGCTCGGCGAACTTGGGCAACGACCCGCCGGAGCGCCCCACGAGCGGCAGCAGGGCGAATCCGACGATCAGAACCGGCGCGACAATCGCCACCGGACGCCACGGCCGCTGCAGCGTTCGCGCCAGAGCTCCTTCGTACCACGCCTGCAGCCGTCGGACGAACGGCACCTCGCGCGACGGCGCGGGCGCGCGCGGCAACAGCACGAGACCGAGGGCAGGCGTGACCGTCAGGGCGACCACCATCGACGCCAGGACGGCGAGGACATACGAGCCCCCGAACGGGCGCCAGAACGCCGCGGGCACGCCGCCGAAGACGAGCAGCGGCAGCAGGGACAGCAGCAGGATCAACGTGGCGAACACCGCCGCACCGCGCAGCTCGGCGACGGCGGCGACGACGGCAGCCGCGGGCGATTCGCCGCGACCGTCGCGGAAGCGGCGCCGCATGGCGTCGACGTGAAGGATCGCGTCGTCGACGATCACGCCGAGTGCCATGAGCATCCCGCCAAGCACCACGACGTTGACCGTCGCACCGCGCAGATAGAGGACCCAGGCGCCGGCAATGAACGAGGTGGCGATGGCGCTGATCGCAATCAGCGTCGCACGCCAGTCGGAGAAACCGATGGCGATCGCAATGGCCGCAAGCGCGAATCCGATGAGCGCGACCCAGCCGAGGTTGTGCAACGCCGATTCGATGAAGCCGGCGGGCCGGAAGATCGACGAATTCACCTCGAGGCCGGTCATACCGGGGCGCAGCTCGGCGAGGGCCGCTTCGACGCCGCGCGTCACATTGTGCAGATTCGCACCGGGGAAGCGGTCGACGACCAGGAGCAGGTTGGCGCTGCCGTTCGTCAGCGCGTCGCCGATGAGCGGCTGGTGTCCTTCGACTACGTCGGCCACGTCGCCCAGGCGCACGCCGGTGGCTTCGATCGGCACCTGCGCCAGACCTTCCGGCGACACGATCGGCAGGATGTGGCGGATCCCGAGCCGCTGATTGGCGTTGTCGATGAAGCCGCCGGTGCCTGGCGTCGAAGCCTCAACGAAGCTGAGCGACGAGACCCACAGCGCGTTGCCGGTGGTTTCGAGCACCTGCAGCAACGACACGCGGCGATCGTGGAGCCGTTTCGGATCGACCAGCACCTGCAGCTGGCGGTCGCGCTGCCCCCAGATGGCCACGTTCGCGACGCCTTGGACGCCGAGCAGGCGCGGAGCGATGGTCCAGCGCGCCAGGACCGACATCTGGATCGGGGACAACGTCTTCGAGGACAACCCGATCAACATGACCCGGCTCGTGGACGACATCGGCTGCAGCATTGTGGGCGGCCGGGACACGTGCGGCAGGGCAAACGCCTGGGTGAGCCGCTCCGACACCATCTGACGGGCTCGCATCAGATCCGTCCCAGGCCGGAAAGTCAGGACGATCGACGACAAGCCCGGGACCGATTCCGAACGCAGCGACTCGAGCCACGGTACGCCATTGAGCAGGTCCTGCTCCAGCCCGAGCGTTACCAGCTGCTCCACCTCCTGGGCAGAGAGTCCCAGGGCTTCGGTCTGTATCTCGACGCGCGGCGGCGAGAATTCGGGCAGCACGTCGACCGGCAGCTCGCGCAGCTGCCGCACGCCGACGACGAGCAGCGCCACGGCGATGGCCACCACCGTCACGCGATACTTGGTGCTCCAGTTCACGAGCGAACCCATCATGGGGATGTCATCCCTTCCACTGGCGGCGTGTGCGCGTAAACGCTGCTGCTGCGTTGATAGCCACTCTGGTCCAGCTTTTTCGCTTCCATTCGCGCAGCGGCGAGCGCCTGCGCATCGAGCCGCTCGACCCGCGCGAGCTCCAGGACTTCCTGCGTTTTTTCGCCCGCGCCGCGCCACCCGACGCGGACATTGCCGGTGCCGCGGGCGTAGTACTTGAGCTGCGTCGCGTCCGGCTCGCCGGAGCTCGTCTCGGCGATCACCAGCGCGCTGTCGTAGCACGCGGCGGGGACACAGGTGCGCTGCCCCATCTGGTCGACTTGCCCACGATCAGTCCACTCGACCGCCGGTCCCCATCCTTCGGCATAGCTGGGCGTCCCGAGGCGCGGAGCGGCGGGCATCATGATTCCCGCGCTCGCCCCCTCGAGGCCGTGGATCCAGGGCCGAGCGGCGACGAATTTTCCGTCCTCGTACTCCTCCGGGTATTCCCCGAGGTACCACACCGTGCCCGTGGAGTCCTGCGCGTAGAAGGCCAGCTCCGCCTCCACCAGCTCGCCGTCGTTGAAGTCGGTGTCCCAGGTGACGGCGGTGCGCACGCCGCCGATGACCTTGGTGAGGTCGGTGACCGTGACGACGATGCGATGCGGGACTTTCTTGCCGTCGTCCTCGACCGCCGTGCCTTCGTAGACGAACCGCGTCCCCGGTGCGAGCGGCATCCAGGGGTTGTTGATGGCGCTGGGTCGGAGGAAGCGGCCGGCATCGAAGGCCGGCAGATCGGGCGTCTGCGGCGGTGCTGCCTGCGCCGTGCGATCGGGGGCCCGCCCGCAGGCGAGCGTCAGCGCCGTAGCGACGGCGAGGGCGGCTGCTGCCGCGATCCTACAGGCGGTAGGCATACTGTAGCTTGACCAGCAGCTGGTTGGAGTCGAACGCGAAGCGGTCATTGAGATTACGCAGCATGTTGTGATTGAAGACGACGAACAGGTCGCCGAGGGGATTGAAGGTCCAGCGGAGCCGCGTGTTGGTGCCGAGGTTGCGGCTTTCGTTGTCGTATTGCAGGAAGCTCGACACTTGCAAGTCGGCCGAGACGTTCACCTGCACCCGGCCGCTGTAGAGCCGCTGCACGAAGTCTCCAACCGGCAGCCGCGCGCTGTTGCGCTCCCAGCCCAGCTCCGCGGTGAGGAAAGCCGACGGCTTCATGCGCACCGTCAGCGCGAGACTGTGGAGGTGACCGCCGTAGAACGAGCCGGTCGACCACGTCGCCTCGCCGTTGAAACGGCGTTTGGCCGCGAGCGCTCCCTGCACGGTGTAGCGGGTCCAGCGGTACGAACCCGCGGGCACGACGACCGACGTGGTATCGCTGCTGAACAGCTCGAAGTCTTCGGTCGGGCGATCGCCCTGCGGCTCGATGTCGAACTCGAAGCGGTCGCCGCTTTCCAGCTGCCAGTCGAGCGGCTTGAAGGACAGGATGTAGCTCTCCCACCGCCCATGCAGGTCGCTGATCACCGCCGGGTTGAACTCGAAGAACATCTGGCGCACCAGCGGCCACGCCGGGCGCGGCCGGAACCCGGCCTCGACCTGCCACAGCTGCACGCCCGTGCGGGGGACGAAGGACAGCGACGGGTTGAAGCGCTCGCCGATGCGCTTGTAGCGCAGCGAGACGTCCCACAAGTCATTGGGATAATCGATCATCCCGCCGAAGGCGTTGTCGCTCCCGATGTCATCGCGGTGGTTGTGCAGCCCCCACACACCCATGATGAGATTCTTGTCGCCCTTGAATTCGGACGTCTGGAAGGTGAAGTCGGCCCCGGTCATCCAGCTGCCGGCGATGCCGAGGGGATCGCCGAAGGTGGCGATCAGTCCCGCCGACGATTCCGACAGCACGTTCTGCTTGACGCGAAACGCGCCCATCGTGGCGTCGGTCGGCAGCGAATCGACGCCGCGCGTGCGCACGGCCAGGGCGCCGACATTGGTGTTGCCCATACGACCGTTGAGCTTGCCGCCGACGGTGATGGGGATCTGGAGTTGATCCTCAGCCTCGCCCTGCAGTCCGATGCGGCGGCTGTGAAACGCGATCAGATCCTCGTCGTTGCCGACGCCGAACTCGAAGATGTCCGCGCCTTCGAGGAAGAACGTCCGCTTCTCGGGGAACAGCAGGTCGAACCGGGTCAGATTGGTCTGCCGCGCGTCCACCTCGGTCTCGCCGAAGTCGGTGTTCACGGTGAGCGAGGCGATCATGTTGGGACCCAGCTTCTTCGTCGCATCGAGACTGCCCTGGGTCTTGTAGACCCGCTCGGCGCCGGGGGCGGGCCGGTTGGCGTTGCCGACGATGCCGGGGCGGATGCTCAGCCCGAGACCGAGGTTGAACGCCGGCAGATCGGTGAGGTGCCCCGAATGGCTCGTCTGGTAGATCTCGTAGTCGCGGTTGGCCCCGGCCCAGCGACTGACCTCCAACAGGCGCTGGACACGGCGCTGCACGTTGAAGCCCCACCCGGTCAGGTCCTGCTTGAAGCTCAGCGTCTTGATCGGGATGCGGATCTCGACGCTCCAGCCGCGCGCATCGCGCGCCGTGGCGGCTTCCCAGATACCGTCCCAATCGGTGTTGACGTCCTCGCCGTAGGCGGAGACGAGCCCATCGAACCGCGCGCCGTTGGGATTGACGGCGAAGACGTAACCGGTGCGCCCGTCCTCGAACGGATCGAGCACCAGCATGACGTGATCCTCGAGCTCGAGATCGAAGTCGCGCGTCTTCGCGAAGGCGACGATACCGGCGGGGTTCGAATCGCGGCACAGGATGCCGAAGATCAGCTCGCTGGGATTCGCGAGCACCTTCACGATCGTTTGGCCGGCCGGCCTGGCGCCCTCGGTCGGCTCGATGGTGACGAGGTCGACGATCGAATCCGCGCTGCTCCACGCCGGCTCGTCGAGGCGGCCGTCCAGCGTCACTTCGCTCTCGAACGTACTGGCGCGCAGGGTGGTCAGCGCCGCGGCGGCGGGCGCTCCCTCCGCCGCGCCGACGTCGAACGTGGCGCTCGTCACGGGACCGAGCCCCGGTGCCTTGACGGTGAGCGAGTACGTCCCCGGCTTGTCGATACGGAGATCGCCGAACGCGGCGACGCCGGCCACGGCGGTGACGGTGGTGGTGCCCGTCAGCTCGGCCTCCTCGTCGCCCGTTCCATCGGTGATCTCGACGGTCACGTTCGCGGTGAAGCTCTCGAGCGTCTGGCCGGTGGCGTCCCGCACTGTGATAGCGACGGTCGGCTGAATGGGTGCGCCCGCCGCGGTGTGGCTCGGCTGCACGGTGAACTCGGCGCGCGCTGCTCCAGCGCCCGACCCTCCACCCGGTGCAGCCGTCACGACGGAGGTCGCGACGGCGACCGGCGCCGCCGCGGCAGCCGGGGCCGTCACGGCGAACGGCGCGCTCGTGACCTCGCCCACGCCCTCGACGGTAGCCGTGAGCTTGTACTCGGCTGCGGCGCTGTCGATGGAGAGCGCACTGAAGATTGCGACGCCGGCGACGGCGGTGACCTTCGTCGTGCCTGAAAGCTCCGCGTCTTCATTCCCAGAACCGTCGGAGATCTCCAGGGTAACGGCGCGCGCGAACGTCGTCACGGTCTGACCGGCCGCGTCGACCACACTCACCTGTACCGCCGGTGTGATCGTCGCGCCCGCAACCGTAGCGCTCGGTTGGACGGTGAAGACGAGATGCAGCGAGTCGAGCGGGACGGCGGGGCGTGAGACGAGCACGGTGCTGAACAGCAGGATTGTGGAGAGCATATCCGTCCTCCGCAGCAAATTCTCTGCGCGCATTTCCCCGTGCGTGCGTCGTCCAACCCGGCTAACGGCGGAGTAACGGTGGGGTCGAACGTTCCGCGTCACCATACATGCGCGGATAGGACGACGTATAACTTTTGGTAGCATGGTTCTATTGCCGAGCCCGCGCATCATCGCGGCCGTTCTGCCACAGAAGGGTGCGACATTTTCTCCTATCGGCATCACCGCGCGCGGGCTATTTTTTCGCCTGTCGCATCGCCGTCTATCGCAAGACCGAGAGTGAACCGGGCGCGAGACATCGCCTATGGCTGATGTGGAAATGACGAAGCGGGTCGTCGGTGATTACGCGCCGCGCATCCGTGCCGAGCGCCTGATCGCGACGAGTCGCGTTGTCCTGGCCGGGTTCTCGCTCCTGGCGGTCTGGCTGGACCCGTACACCCCCACAGCGCACGGCCAGACACTCTATATCCTGCTGCTGGGCTACGTCGTGTTCGCGCTGGCGGTGGCCGCTGTGGTATGGCTCGCTCACGTTCCGCTGGCACAGCTGGGGCTCGGCAGCCACGTTCTCGACGTCTCGCTGTTCTGCGTGCTGACCTACCTCACCGAAGGTCCGACGAGTCCGTTCTTCACCTACTTCATGTTCTCGATCGTCGGCGCCACGCTGCGCTGGCATCTGCGCGGTGCGCTATGGACCGCGGCGGTCGCGCTGGTCGCGTTCAATGGGATCGGGGTGTACGGCAGCGAGGTGATGAACGACCCAGCGTTCGAGGAGAACCGGTTCATCATCCGCAGCGTCTACCTCGCGGTGATGGCCGGCCTCCTGGGATATCTCGGCGCCTACGAGGACCGGCGGCGCCGGGAGATGTCGGCTCTCGCGGGGTGGCCGTGGACCACCGCGCGCGAACAGATGGTGCCACACCCCGAGATCCTGCAGAGCGCGGCGCGCATCCTCGCCGCCCCGCGCGTGCTGCTGGCCTGGGAAGAGCCGGACGAGCCGTGGCTCCATCTGGCCACCTGGAACAGCGGCGAATACCGGACGTGGCGGGAAGCCCCTGAGACGTTCCAGCCGGTGGTCGCCGAGCCGCTCGCCGGGCTGACGTTTCTGTCGAAAGACGTCCGCGGCCAGGCGCCGGTGATCCTGCGGCAAGCCCCCCACGAGCGCCGCGGCTGGCGTGGGGCCCCCATCCACCCGGCGTTGCAGGAGCGCTTCGGGATTGCTGCGGTCCTGTGTCTCCCACTCCACGGCGAATGCCTGGACGGTCACCTGTTCGCCCTCGATAAACGGCGCATGACGGGGGACGACCTGTTGCTCGGAGACGTCGTCGCCCACCAGGTTGTCTCCTCCATGGATCAATCCTTGCTGTCTCGACGGCTGCGGCAGGCTGCGGCGGCGGAAGAGCGCATTCGCCTGTCGCGGGACCTGCACGACGGCGTGCTGCAATCTCTGACGGGAGCGGCGCTCCAGCTGCAGACGGTGCAGCGCCTGTGGGAGGCAGAGCCCGATGGCGCGCGGGAACGGGTGGGAGCGATCCAGCGGCTCATCGCCGAGGAGCAGCGCAACCTGCGCGGCTTCATTCGCGACTCGCAGCTGGCGCCGGCCGGACTCACGACGGGCACCGAGGGCCTGCACGCCGGGTTGCGCGAGCTCGTACACCGTCTCGAGGGACTGTGGGGGCTACGGGTGATGCTGCAGCTCGATCACCTCGAGGAGCAAGCCTCGGACGCGCTGACGTACGACCTCTGCCTCATCGTCCAGGAGGCGCTGGTCAACGCCGCGCGGCACGCAGCGGCCTCGGACGTCCGGGTCGACGTCGCATCGGCGGACGGACAGGTCCACGTGGTCGTGACCGACAACGGTCGCGGCTTTCCTTTCCTAGGAGATTATGACCACGCGGCTCTCATGTCCCTCGGGATCGGACCGGTGATGCTGAAGCAGCGCATCAAATCGCTCGGCGGGACGCTCGCCATCCGTTCGACGCCGGCGGGTGCCCGTCTCGACATCCGCGTGCCGCGCGGCCCGGGAAACTGACAGTGTCCATCCGCCTCGTGCTCGCCGACGATCACCCGATCGTGCTCGACGGTCTCGAGACCCTGTTCCGCCTGGAGCCGGACTTCGAGGTCGCGGCCCGCTGCGTGAGCGGCGAAGAAACGGTGGTCGCGGTGCGGCGCCACCGCCCCGACGTCCTGGTGCTCGACATTCACATGCCGCGCAAGGACGGCCTCGCGGTGCTGCGCGACCTGCAACACGACAAGCTGCCGACGAAAGTCGTCCTGCTGGCCGCAGTCCTGGAAGAGGAGGAGGTGCTCGAGGCGTTGCGACTGGGCGTGCGCGGCATGGTCCTGAAGGAGCTCGCCCCGCAGATGGTGGTCCAATGCGTGCGCAAAGTGCACGCGGGGGAGCAGTGGCTCGAGAAGCATGCAGTGAGCCGGGTGGTCGATTCCTTGCTGCGCCGCGAGGCCGGTGAGCGCGAGGCCGCGAACGTGCTCACGCCGCGGGAGATCGAGATGGTCGCGATGGTCGCTCGAGGATTGCGCAACAAGGAGATGTCGAAGCGCCTCGCGATCAGCGAGGGCACGGTCAAAATCCACCTGCACCACATCTACCGGAAGTTGAAGGTCGAGAACCGGGTGGAGTTGATCCTGTACGCGCAGTCCAAGCGTCTGGTGTGATACAACGGCTATTGCCAAGGAGTTAGCCGGCCCGTAGGCTTACGCCGTGCCCGAGGCAGCATCCCAGTCCCGAGCCCCGCGTCCCGTCATCATCGACACGGATCCCGGGATCGACGACACCATCGCCTTGCTCCTCGCCCTGCAGTCCCCCGAGCTCGAGGTGCGAGGCCTCGCCGCGACGTACGGCAACACCACTGTCGAGCACGCCTACCGCAACTGCATCGCCATCCTGCGCCGGCTCAACCGGCGCCTGCCCCTCGCCGTCAGCGCCCGGCGTCCGCTGAAACGCGCCCTCGCCACGGCCCCGGAGACACATGGCGCATCGGGCCTGGGCGACGCGCCCGTTCCGAGCGCGGGAGTGATCCTCGATTACGTCAAGCCGCTCGATCGCCTGCTCGCCGAGCAGCCGGAGCCGGTGACGCTCGTGACGCTGGGGCCGGTGACCGGGCTCGCCCTCGCGCTGCGCCGCGACGCGGAGCTGGTCCGTGAAAAGGTGTCGCGCCATCTCGCGATGATCGGGAACATCAAGTCCGCCGGCAACACGACGAAGTACAGCGAGTTCAACGCGTGGTGCGACCCCGAGGCGCTGCGCGAGGTGTTGCGCGCCGAGCTGCCCACCGAGATCATCGGACTCGATGTGACGCGGCAGTTCGTCCTGCCGGGGTCCACGATTGACCGCCTCGGTCAGTCCGGCGACGACGGTCAGCAATGGCTCTTTGCCGCGCTGCGCTACTACCTCGCCTTCCACCGCGAGCGCGAGCATCTCGACGGCTGCGTTCTGAACGATGTGCTGCCGATCGCGGAGCTGCTGGCGCCGGGGACGCTCACATTCGAACCTTTGCGGATCAAGGTCGAAGTCGCAGACGGTGAAAACCGGGGCCGCACCCGGGTCGATCCCGAAGGCTCGAAAGCGCGCGTCGCCACGGCGGTGCGGGCGGACGTCGCCCATCGCCTCGTCGCCGACCGCGTTCTGGCAGCTTCCCCGCCGGCCTGGGCTGGCGCGGCGCCGTGACCGCCCCCGACGGGGGCGCCCTTCCCCGCAAGGTGGCGGTGATCGGGGCCGGCTCGATCGGCGGCGGATGGGCGGCGCTGTGCGCCTCCGCGGGATGGCCGGTCACGATCTTTGACACCAACGCACGCGCTACCGAGGACGCCGTGGTAGATGTCCCGCGCCGGGCCCGCGCGTTGATCGGCCTGGGACGGGCGACCCCTGGGATCGTCGAGCGCGGACTCATGGAGTTTCAGCAGGCCAAGAGCCTGCTGCAGGCGGTGCGCGATGCGGACTGGGTGATCGAAGCGATCCACGAAGACCTCGGCGCCAAGCAGCGTTTGCTCGAATCGATCGAGCAGGTCGCGGACCCCGAGGCGATCGTGACGTCGTCGTCGTCGGGGCTCGCCCCGGGCGACCTGTTCGGGCGGTTGCTGCAGCGGCAACGCTGCCTGGTGGCGCACCCCCTGAACCCGCCAGAGCTGCTGCCGATCGTGGAGCTGGTTCCTGCCGAAGAGACAGAGGCGGCGACCGTGGAGCGCGCCAAGACCTATCTGCACGCGCTGGGCCGCATGCCGATCGTGCTGCACAAGGCCGTGCCCGGATACGTCGTCGGGCGCATCGCCGCGGCGGTCTGGCGCGAGTGCATCGACCTCGTCTTGAAGGGCGCCATCGACGTCTCGGATCTCGACCGGGCCGTGTCGCTCGGCCCGGCGCTGGGCTGGGCCGCGGCGGGACCCCACCTGACCTACCACCTCGGCGCCGGCGCGGGAGGCGTCCATATCTTCCTGCAGCAGCTACTCACCAGTTTCGAGCAGTGGTGGGGCGACCTGGCGTCGTGGGAACGGCTCGACGCGAGCCAGCAGCGGGCCCTGATCGCGGCGATCGAGAAAGCGTACGACGACAAGATTGTGATGCTGCGGTTTGCACGCGATAAGAGACTTGGAGCGATACTCCGGGCATTGGAGCAGGCCAGAAATACGTAAGGAGAAGGCGTCTTGTCCTTACGTCTTTTGCTTTCCAGCTCGGACCATCAACACCGGCACCGTCGTGATGTGCCTCAACTCGCTGGCGACACTCCCTCGAACGACGTCGGCCAGCAGCCGGTGCCCGTGCGTCGCCATGGCGATGAGGTCGCACTTCTCCCGCTCCGCGGCGGCGGCGATTTCGCGCGCCGGATCGCCCGCCGCCAGGACGGCTTCGACGTTGAACCCATCCTGCCGCAGCTCGTTGCAGACCCGGTCGAGGTAGCCGAAGTCCTCCTTCATCTCCTCCGATTCCCGCAGGTCGAGCTGCTGGATGTTGCGCGCCACCCACCCATCGGCGACGTGAATCAGCACGAGCGCCGCGTGGGACGAGTTGGCGAGCGGGCGGATGTAGGTGAGGATCGCCTCGTCGGTGGGCGAGTGCTCGAGCGGCACGAGGATGCGCTTGAACATCAGGACCAGAGTCCCTGCGCCGTGCGGAACAACAGCCAGGCGTTGAGCGCGGCGATCACGAAGGCGACAGTGTAAGCGAGCACTTTGAGCCACGTCGGGTTCACGAATTCGCCCATCTTCGCACGCTCCGAGGTGAACCGCACCAGCGGAAATACCGCGAACGACAGCTGCAGGCTCAGGATCACCTGGCTCAGGATGAGGAGCTGCGCGGTTCCGTGCTCGCCGAAGAAGATGGCGGTGATGGCCGCCGGCACGATCGCGATCGCCCGGGTGATAAGGCGGCGCAGCCACGGCCGGATCCGGATATTGAGAAATCCCTCCATCACGATCTGCCCGGCCAGAGTTCCGGTGAGCGTCGAATTCTGGCCGGAAGCCAGGAGCGCCAATGCAAAAACGGCGCTCGCGCCCACGACCCCGAGCAGCGGGGTCAGCAGCTTGTACGCGTCCTGAATCTCGGCCACCTCGGTGTGGCCCGTGCTGTGGAACGTCGCTGCCGCGACGATCAGGATCGCGGCATTAATGAAGAGGGCGAAGGTCAGGGCGATCGTCGAATCGATGAACGCAAAGCGTACCGCCGTACGCTTCCCCTCGGTCGTCTCGTCGTACGCGCGGGTCTGCACTATAGAGGAATGCAGATACAGGTTGTGCGGCATCACCGTCGCGCCGAGGATCCCGATGGCGATGTACAGTTGATCCCGATTTGAGAGGATGGTAGCGCTCGGCACGAACCCGCCCGCAATGCCCCAGCCGTCGGGCCGAGAGATGAAGATCTCGAAC
>DATFSB010000208.1:0-10452 GCA_035262825.1 Gemmatimonadales bacterium
GCCACGCCGTCCACCGTCGAGATATGTTGCGCGAGAAACGTCTCGGCATACTCATCCAGTGCCGACAGCGACAGCGTCGATGAGCTCACCGCCATGAAGAGAATCGGCGAGTCCGCCGGATTCACCTTCTGATACGACGGCGGCAGCATGTTCTGCGGCAGCTGGCGCAGTGTCTTCGCGATCGCCGCCTGCGCGTCCTGCGCTGCGGCGTCGATGTCGCGCGAGAGCGAGAACTGCAGTGTGATCGACGTGTTCCCCTGCGAGGAGGACGACGTCATCGCGTCGAGCCCCGCGATCGTCGAAAACTGCTTCTCGAGCGGCGTCGCCACGGCCGCCGCCATCGTCTCCGGGTTGCCCCCGGGCAGTCCCGCGTTGACCGTGATCGTCGGAAAATCGACGTTAGGCAGATCGCTCACCGGCAGCAGCCGGTAGCCCATCACGCCGAACAGCAGGATCGCCAGCATCACCAGCGTCGTGGCGACCGGCCGCTTGATGAACAGCTCCGAGACGCTCACGGCTTCTGCTTCGCGGACGACGCGGGCTGCGGGTCGGCCTCGCTCGCGGGGCCGCCGCGCACCTCCACACGGGCGTCGGCGGTGAGACGCGACTGGCCGTCGATCACGACCATGTCGCCCGGCGCCACACCGCGCGCGATCACCGCCAGCGTATCCAATGTGCGCTGCACCTGCACCGGCTGTTGCTTCGCGGTTCCCGCCGGCGTGATGAGAAACACGTACGTTCCCTGCTGGGCGTTCATCACCGCCTGCGCCGGAACGACGAGGGCGTCGGCTTGGTCGCCCAGCACCAGCGTCACGTCCACGAACTCGCCGGGCCAGAGCCGCCCGCCGGCGTTGTCGAAGTGACCCTTCAACAACACCGTCCCGGTAGTCGCATCGACATGATTGTCCACGAACGCGAGATCGCCCTGATAGACCGCGGTGTCCTGGGCGGGACGTACCAGCACGTGCAGCCGCTGCCCCGCGCGCCGCTGCAGCTCGGGGAGCTGGGTGGCAGGGACGGGAAAGCGCACCAGAATCGGCCGCAGCTGGTTGATGGTGACGAGCGGCGTGGCGGACTGATTCGCGATCACCTGGTTGCCTTCGTGCAGCAGCAGGCTGCCGGTGCGGCCGGCGATGGGAGCCCGGATCGTGGCGTAGCCGAGGTTCAGACGAGCCAGGGTCAGCGCCGCGGAATCTGCGCGGACCGTTGCGGTCAGCGCATCGGCGCTCGCCTGTTTCGCCTGATAGTCCTCTTCGGTGACGAACTTGTCCTTGGCGAGCGTTGCATAGCGTGCCGCATCGCGGACCGCCGCGTCCGCCTGGGCCAAGTCGCGACTGAGGTTCGCTTCAGCCTGCTGCACCGCCGCGGCGAACGGCCGGGGATCGATCTCGAACAACACCTGCCCCTGGGCCACCTCGTCGCCTTCGTGGAACCGCACGTGCAACAGCAAGCCGCCGACCTGGGAAACGACCGCCGCCGAGCGCATCGACTCGATGGTGCCGGTCGCCTCGACCTGGAAGGGCACGGAGCGTCGTTCGGCCCGGACGACGGTGACCGGTACGCGGGGAGGCGTGGTCGCCGCACGGGAGCTGCACGCTGCCCCGAGGACGGCCAAGGCGCACCAGAAGGATCGTCGGTTCATCGCCTTTCTACGCACGACCCGCTCGTCTCGTGGAGAATCGCACCGTCAAAACTCCCCCTCCCGGGGACCTTGGGCCAGTCCCCAGGAGTTTACCGCATCCTGACCTGACGCTCGGGAGGCGGAAATCAGCCCAGGACTTCTTTGACCTTCTGGGCGAGGGACTCGGGGCTGAAGGGTTTCTGCATGTAGGCCATGCCCGCCTCGACGCCGTGGCGGACGAGATCGTCGGCGGAGTACCCCGAGGCGAACATCACCTTGGTCCCGGGACGGGTCGCGAGGAGGCGGTCGGCGAGCTGCCGGCCGTTCATCTCCGGCATGATCACGTCGGTCAGCAGCAGATCGATGGTGCCCTGGTGCGCCGCCGCGACGTCGAGCGCGGCACGGCCGTTCGGCGCGTCGAGCACCTTGTAGCCGTGCAGCTCCAGGACGTCTCGGAACAGCTCGCGCAGCTGGGAGGAGTCTTCGACGACGAGGATCGTCCCGCCACCATGCGGCGCCGACGCGGTGGCGGCAGCCGGCTGCGCCTCGGGAATCGCGGCCGTCGTCTCGGGGAGATGAACCTTGAACGTCGTGCCGACGCCCGGCGTGCTGCTCACTGCGATGAACCCGCTGCTCTGCTGCACGATCCCATAGACGGTCGCCAGACCGAGGCCCGTTCCCTTCCCCACGTCCTTGGTCGTGAAGAAGGGCTCGAAGATGTGGGCGATCGTTGCCGCGTCCATGCCGGTCCCCGTGTCCGTAACGGCGAGGGTGGCATATTCCCCCGGCCTCGCGCCGGGGAGCGCCGGTACCGTGGTGTCATCGAAGCGAACCGCCCCCGTCTCGATGGTGATCGTCCCGCCGCGCGGCATGGCGTCGCGGGAATTGACCGCCAGGTTCATCAGGACCTGGTCGATTTGCCCGGCGTCGGCCAGAACCATCGGGATGTCCGAGCCGAGCTGAATCACGAGCGACACGTCGTCTCCGAGCAGCGGTTTGAGCATCCGCTCAGCCCGGCGCACGATGCCGTTGAGGTCGAGCACGCGCGGCTCGAGCACCTGGCGACGGCTGAACGCCAGCAGCTGGCGCGTCAGACCGCTCGCCCCTTCCGCCGCCTGACGGATTTCCTGGATTTCGACCCGCTCGGGAAGATCCTGCGGCAGCTTGCGGAACAACAGATCGCAGTAGCCGATGACGACGCCGAGCAGGTTGTTGAAGTCGTGGGCGAGACCGCCGGCGAGGCGCCCGATTGCTTCCATCTTCTGGGCCTGGCGCAGCTGATCCTCGAGGCGCTTCCGGTCGCTGATGTCGTAGGCGAGCATGAGGAGGCAGGGCCGGCCGCTCAGCTCGATGCGCTCGATCGACGCGAGCACGTGGCGCGTCTCGCCGCTCGCTGCGCGGAATTCCAGATCGATATCGCGGACGGTACCGTGCGCCCCCAGCGCCTCCACCATCCGCACCCGTTGTGCGGCATCGCGCCACACGCCGAGCTCGATCGTCGTCTTCCCCTGGACCTGCTCGCGCGTCCGGCCCAGCAGCGTGAGGAAGGCATCGTTGGCATCGAGATAGCGACCATCGTCGAGCGACGTGATCACGATGCCGACGGGACTGGAGCGGAACACCCGCGAGAACCGCTCTTCCGATTGGCGCAGCTCTTCCTCGGCGCGGCGGCGCTCGATGCCGACGGCGAGCTGGTCGGCGATGGCGCTGAGCGATTCGACCACGAACGCCGGCAGGGCGCGCCGCGAAAATACCCCCAGCACGCCGACCGTCCGCTCACCGACCGTCAACGGGCAGCCCGCGAAGGTCGCGATGCGGTTGCGCTCGACCCAGGCCGTGTCGGGAATGGGGAGCGGGTCGCTGCCGGTCAGGTGCACCGGGCGGCGTTGCCGGACGATGTTTCCGAGCAGCGGGTCATCGAGCGACACCGTCGTGTAGGCGTCGGCGAGCCCGGGCGACAACCCCGTCGCGGCTACCAGCTCCAACCCGCGCGTCGATTCCGAGAACGTCCAGATGCCGGCGCTGATCACGTCGAGGTGGCGCACCAGCGCCGCCGTACAGCGCACCAGCGTGGCGCGCAGCGCGGCGACGCCGGTGAGGGCGACGCCCAGATCGGAGCTGAGGACCGCGAGCCGCGTGCGCTCCAGCACGACGTCCTGGGCCCGGCGTCGCTCGCGCCGCACTTCGGCGTCGCGCAGCTCGCGCTCGATCGCGGGCACGAGGCGCTTCAGCTTGTCCTTGAGGACGTAGTCCGACGCTCCCGCCTTCATGGCCGCGACGGCGACGTCTTCGCCGATCGTCCCTGAGACGAAAATGAAGGGAACGTCGAGCCCGCGGTCCTTGACCAGGTTGAGCGCGGCGGTCCCGCTGAATTGCGGCATGCTGTAGTCGCTGATGACGATATCCCAGACGTTGCCCTCGAGCGCTTCCTGCATCGCATCCGGGGTATCCACGCGTCGGTGGGTGACGTCGTAGCCGGCGGTCCCGAGCTGGCGCACGAGCAACCGGGCGTCGTCGGCGGAATCCTCGACCAGCAGCACGCGCAACGGGGTTCCCATTAGCCTTCGCCCCCCCGCCCGGCGTCGGCATGCGCGCCGCCGGCGGGCCACCCCAGAGTGATATCGGGATTCTGGTTGAGCATCATCCAGTAGACTTCCAGGGACTTCACGAGCTCCAGCAAACTGTCGAATCCCACCGGCTTCACGAGATACGAGTTCGCGCCCAGGTCGTAGGCGCGATTGATGTCGATCGATTCCTTGGAGGACGTGAGCACGACGATCGGCAGCCGCTTCAGTCCGGGCTGCGAGCGAATCCATCCCAGCACTTCGAGCCCCGAGCGGCGCGGCAGCTTGAGATCCAGCAGCACCAGCACGGGGAACGGGTACACCTCGCGGTCGGCGAACAGGCCCTCGCCCGACAGGTACGCCACCGCCTCATCGCCGTTCGACGCGGTGCGGACGGGGTTCAGGATGCGCGCCTTCCCGAACGCCCGCTGGATCAGGAGGACGTCGTTCGGGTCGTCTTCGACCACCAGAATCACCTGCCCGGAATTCATGTCTGGGCTTCGCCCGCGGCCGGCTGGAGCTCGACCCAGAACCGGCTGCCGTGACCGGGATTCGATTCGACGCCCACCTGGCCTCCCATGCGTTCCACCGCTTTGCGCACGATCGCGAGCCCGATGCCGGTCCCCGGATAATCATCGTTGGAGTGCAACCGCTCGAACACGCGAAAGATCCGTCCCTGATGCTCCGGCGCGATGCCGATGCCGTTGTCCTCCACCCACAGTCGCACCAGCCCGTTGTGCCGCTCCGCGTGGACCCGCAGCTCGGGGGTGCGCTCGGGCGGCACGAACTTCAATCCGTTGCCGAGCAGATTCGTGAGGACCTGGGACAGCGTCGCCGGGTGGCCCATCACGGCGGGCAACGCCTCGTCGAGGTGGACGCTGGCGTGGCGCGCTCGCAGCGCACCGCTCAGCTCGGCGAGCGCGCTGTGCGCCACCGGTGTCAACGGCACCCGCACCAGCTTCAGCTCCGCCCGGCTGACGCGGCTGTAGGCGAGGAGATCGCGGATCAGCTCGTCCATGCGTTTCGCGCCGGCGACGATCCGCTCCGCGTATTCGCGGCCCATGGCGTCGAGCCGGTCGCCGCAATCCTCGAGCAGCGCCTGGCTGAAGCCCTGCATCGCGCGCAGCGGCGCTCGCAGGTCGTGCGAGATCGAATACCCGAACGCCTCGAGCTCGTCGTTGCGCTCCTCGAGCTCGGCGGTCCGCGCGCGCACCTGGTCCTCGAGCAGGGTGTGCGCCTCGTGCACCCGGTGCGCCATCGTCGTGAACGTCGCGGCGAGCCGGCCGATCTCGTCGTCGCGGTGAACCGCGACATCGCGTGAGTAGTCTCCGGCTGCGATCGCGGCCGAGGCGGCCGTCAGGTCGCGCAAGGGTGCCGCGATGCGGCGCCCCAAGAACCAGGCGGTGATGAGTCCGAGAACCACCAGGGCAGATCCGACGAGGACGAGATTGCGAAGGAGGATGGTTGCCGGAGCGGCCACCACGCGCTCCGGAAACTCGACGAGCACGACCCACGGCAGCGGCGCGAGCGTGCGCGCGGCCGCCATCACGCTGCCGATCTGCGGGCGCTGGTAGGTAATGATGCCGGTGGTGCTGCGCACGTCGACGGGAGGCTTGGCCGCCTGGCCCAGAAGATCGGTCCAGAAATCCCCGCGATCGTTCCCGACGTAGAGCGAACCGCTCGATCCGATCAGCTGCAGGGTCGCCTGCCTCGATTTCGGGCTGGACGTCGCTCGGCGCCATTGAACGACGTATCCCAGCGGACCACCGTGTCCCTGGATCAGCGCCGATACCGGGTAGATGAGCGAGTCGCCGCTCAGCTGCAGTCTCCCGACCAGCCCGGTGTCGACCTGGGCCGACCACTGCACCCCTTCCACCTGGCCACTCGACACGATCGAGGCCGTCTGGGTCCCCGTTTCGAGGAGTCGCTCCCGGTTCGGGCTCCACAGCTCCACGTCGATCACCTGCTCCACAACCGGCCCCATGTGTCGCATGGCCGTGAGGGCGTCGAGGCGGTTTTTGGGAGTTGCAGTTTCGAGAAAGCGGCGCAGGGTGTCGTTCGCGGCGGCTTTGGCGACGGCGGCTCCGACTTGGCCCGCTGATGTTCGCAGCATCGACGCCAGCTGGTCGGTGACGCTGTCCAGCCGTTCTCGGGCGGCGGTGAAGGCGTTCTGGCGCACTTTGTAGTAGGTCGCAAACGACGACGCCACGATCACGGCGACGATAGGCACCGAGATGAGCAGGGGCAGCTTGTACTCGATAGAAATCCCAGCGAGCAGACGGCGGGGTGCAGTCCGCCCTGTAGGGGAGTCGGCCATCGCGCAGCCAATATTGGGGTTGCACTATGGCGGAGCAAGCAACGGCCGGGTGATTTCTCCTTTGTCAGTATTTCGCGTACAGCAAATCTCCTAGTAAATCAGGCGCAATCCCACACGCGGAACGCGCAGCGCCCGCCAGACGGGGAACTCCCGCGCCGGTACGGAGCCGTACACCAGCCCCGAGTAGGCGCCGGTTGCCGACCCGAGCAAGCGGTCGAACATCCCCCACCGAGCCAGTCCGTACCCCTCAGGCTCCAGCAGGGCGAACACCAGTCGGCCCAGTGGCTGGGCCGTGGAGACGAAGTACGCCCCCGCCGGGACCGTGCGCGGCGACCGCACCGTCGTGCCGCTCACGGCCAGGAGGTGGTGACCCTGAAACTCACGCGCGGCCCAGGTGAGATCGCTCGCCTCGAGGGTCTCAACCGTGTCGGTCGAAGCGGCTTCGAGACGTTGTACCGCGATGCCATGGCGCTGCAGCAGCTGGACGACGTCCTGCGACGCCGCCGGGAGGATGTAGCCCGCCGGGAGCGCTCGCGTGACGGAATCGACGAAACGGTCGTTCACCGGCAGCGGCAACGTGCGCAATGTCCCCGTCGGCAGCGGAGCGGCGTTCTTGCTCGTGTCGCCGCTCGGCTTCACCACCTCGAGCGACACCGACTCGACGCCACGACCGGCGAGCTTGTAGGCGATGGCGAGCGACGGCCGGGGAACCTGTCCCAGCCCCTCGAGCGTGGTCTGGCGATCGGCGTCCCGTTCGATGCGCCGGATGTCCTCGCCGTGCTGCGCGACGTAGTCGAGCACCGCGGCAACGAAGTCGTGGGTGACCTGAACGCGCGCCTTGAAGTCGGCGTGGGAGTACGCCTCGGAGAGAATGGCCATACGCCCGCGCAGTCCCATGTAGTTGATGCCGTACCAGCCGACCGGGGCGTAGGTGTCCCAGCTCTTGGGAGCGAGGGGATCGTCGACGTTGCCGTAATCGAAGATCGGCTCGTGATAGCGATCCTGCAGCGTCTTGCGCAGCGCCGGGAGCATCTGATCGCGGACGTAGGCGGTGGGTCCCGCCGGGCCGATCGGATCGAGCGGCGGCGCATACGTCAGCAGGTAGCCATGTCGCGTTCCATCGGTGGTGTGCAGATCCATCATCAGCGCCGGATCCCACGTCGTGATCACGCGCGCCAGCGAGCCCCGCGTTTCCGGCGCCTCGGCTTTGAAGTAGTCGCGATTGAGATCGAGGTTCATGCCGTCGGCGCGCTGTCCCACCTGCTCGGGCCCATTCTGCTCGGAGCGATTCACCGCCTGCGGCCCGAAGGCGTCGTTGCCGTCGGGGTTGTAGTTGGGCGCGACGAGCACGACGAGCCGCTGCAGCAGCGCGCGGCGCGGCCCCGCGAGCTCCCGCAGCAGCGCTTGCACGGCTTCTTTCCCCTCGACTTCACCGGCATGGATGTTCGCCTGGATGTAGACGACCAGCTTGCCGGCGGCGGCCGCCTGGCCCGGCGAGGTGATGGCGGGATCCGAGGCGATGACGAGGTAGATCGGATGGCCGAGGGTCGAGGTGCCCATCTCGCTGATCGCGATCGGCGCACCGGCGAGTGCCAGGCTGTCGAGGAAGGCGCCGACGTCGGCATCGGTCGACGTCGTCTGGTAGTTGGTGCGCTCAGCAGCCGTGCGGGGCAGCGCTTGTGCGACCGCGAGCTGGGCCGTGACGAGGGGCAGCAACAGGCTCGGGAGCTTGCGGGGGGCGGAGGTCATGGACCGCCAATCTACTCGGCCTCCATACTTTCGGGAGATTCTCGGGCGCCGCCCCATGAAGCCTTTCCTTTTTGCATAGGTCATGGGACGGCCAGTCGCCCAGGGATAATGGTGGGCGGGACAAGAAACCTGGGACCGGATTCTGCCGTCGGGACTCCGATCCTCTCCTCCCGGGACTCCTGATGCGACAGATCGCGTTCGCGTTCCGCACGCTCTTCCGCACCCCGTTCGTCACGACGATCGCCGTCCTCTCGCTCGCGCTGGGCATCGGCGCCAACGCCGCGATCTTCTCGATGTTCGACCAGATCATGCTGCGCCCGCTCCCGGTGCCCGACGCCGATCGCCTCGTCAACCTGGCGGCGCCGGGACCGAAACCCGGATCGACCTCGTGCGGGCAGGCCGGCGATTGCGAGGTGGTGTTCAGTTACCCGATGTTCCGCGACCTCGAGCGGTCCCAGACGGTTTTCACCGGCTTGGCCGCCCATGTCGAACTCGGGGCGAGCCTCTCTTACGAAGACGCCCCCATGACGGGTCAGGGGATGTATGTCTCGGGATCATACTTCCCCACCCTCGGCATCCGTCCGGCCGTCGGGCGACTGTTCACCGCGGACGACGACAAGACGATCGGCGGCGACTTCGTCGTCGTGTTGAGCTACGGCATCTGGGAGCAGCACTTCGGATCGGACCGGCAGGTCATCGGCAAGACGCTGAAGGTCAACGGCCAGAGCCTGACGATCATCGGCGTCGCGCCACGGGATTTTCGCGGCACCACCCTCGGCATTCTGCCGGTCGTCTACGTCCCGATCGACATGCGAGGGGTGTTGTCGCCCGGGTTCCGTGGCTTCGAGAACCGCCGCAGCTACTGGATCTATGTCTTCGGTCGATTGAAGCCTGGCGTCTCAGTGGCCCAGGCCCGATCCGGCATCAACGCGCTGTACCACCCGATTATCACCGATGTCGAAGCCCCGCTGCAAAAGGGGATGAGCGAACAGACGCTGGCGCGGTTCAAGACAAAGGAAGTGGACCTCGCTCCAGGGTGGCGCGGGCAGAGCAACATGCAGCGCGAGGCCAAGACGCCCCTGTGGATGTTGTTCTGCGTCACCGGCATCGTGCTGTTGATCGCGTGCGCCAACATCGTCAACCTGCTGCTGGCACGCGGCGCCAGCCGCGCGATGGAGATGGGCGTTCGGCTCGCCCTCGGCGCCAGCCGGCGGCGGCTCGTGGCGCAGCTGCTCGTCGAATCCCTGCTACTGGCGGGGCTCGGCGGCATCGCGAGCCTCCTGATCGCCCAATGGACGCTGCACGGCCTCGCCGCGCTCCTCCCACCGGACGCCGTGGAAACGTTTCAGTTCACGCTGCAGCCCGCGGTGCTCCTGTTCGCGGCGGCGCTCGCCCTGACGACCGGAATCGCCCTCGGCTTGTTCCCCGCCTGGCACAACACCCGTGCCGATCTCGTAACCACGATCCGGTCGAACGCCGGTCAGATCGCGGGAGCGAAGAGCGCCGCGCGGTTCCGGGCGTCGCTCGTCACCGCCCAAATCAGTCTCGCCACGGCACTGCTCATCGCCGCCGGGCTGTTCATGCGCAGCCTCGTGAATGTGACGCGTGTGGATCTCGGCATCCGCGTCGACAGCGTTGTCACGTTCTACATCGCGCCGCAACGGGCCGGCTATGACAGCGTGCGCATGCCGCTCCTATACGCCAGAGTCGAAGAGGCGCTGGGCGCCCTGCCCGGGGTGACCGGGGTGACGAGCGGGATGGTGCCGCTCCTCGCCAACAGCAATTGGGGCGACCAGGTCTATGTGCAGGGATTTCCGACGGGACCGGACGTCGACCGCGATTCACGCTTCAACGAAATCGGCCCGGCGTACTTCTCGACGCTCGGCGTTCGTCTCCTCGCCGGTCGAGAGTTCACGACCGCCGACCATCTCGGGACGTCTCAGGTCGCTGTCGTCAACCAGGCGTTCGTCAAGAAGTTCAACCTCGGGCAGGACGCGGTCGGCAAGTTTATGTCGACCAGCTCCCCGGACTCGCTCAATACCCAGATTGTCGGCGTCATTCCGGACATCAAATACTCGGAGGTCAAGCTCCCGGTGCCGCCGGTCTTCTATGCGCCCTGGCGCCAGGACAGCCGACCGACCGGCATGAATTTCTACGTTCGCTCACCGCAACCCGAGACGGTGTTGCGCGCGATCCGCGGC
>DATFSB010000209.1:0-2955 GCA_035262825.1 Gemmatimonadales bacterium
TCCACGCCGGGTGCGGGCGCCTCATCGAACCGCGCCACGCCGATCGGGATGCCGTGTAACAGCGGCCGCAGCTGCTCGAGACGCTCCCAGCGCTCCTCCGGCACCGCGGGGAGCCGTACCCAACGCTCCAGCGCCTCGCGCGTGTAGCCGTAGACACCCACGTGCTGGTGGTAGCGCACGGTCCCATGCCCGTCACGATCGAACGGGATCGGCGCGCGCGAGAAGTACACCGCCCGGCCGTCCGGGCCCACCACGACCTTCACGCGATTCGGGTCTCCCGCGAGCGCGGGGTCGAGCACGCCGGCGGCGGTGCCGATCGGGTCGCCCAGACGCAGCCGATCCAGCGTCCCGTGCACAGCGGCGGCGGCGACGAGCGGCTCGTCGCCCTGGACGTTGAGCAGCAGGTCGTACTCGGCATATTCCCGCCGGGACGCGACTTCGGCGATGCGCTCGGTTCCCGATTCGTGCGTGGCGGCGGTGAGGACGGCCTCGAACCCGGCGGTGCGCACCACGGTGGCGATCTCGAGGGCGTCGGTGGCGACGACGATGCGGTCGCAGGCGGCGAAGGCGCTGAGACGGCGGACGACACGGAGGACGAGGGGTTCTCCGGCGAGGAGCCGGAGCGGCTTGCGGGGGAGTCGGCTGGAGCCCAGCCGAGCAGGAATCACGCCAAGGACGGGCACGGGGCAAGATACAAAATCTGTGCCGTGGGAACAAGTGATTCGCGTTACAGGCAGTTGCGTCGCTCCCCGGGCGCAGGATCTTCAAGGGAATGAGCGCCCTGGCAAGCCTCGAGTCACTGTTACAGCGGCTGGTCGGGTCTGCTTCGGGATCCACCTACACCCTGTCGCGCTGGATCTTCCTGCGCGCCGTAGGCGTGATTTTCCTGATTGCCTTCGTGTCGCTCTGGGTGCAGATCAAAGGTCTGATCGGCAGCCAGGGGATCCTCCCCGCCCGCGAGCTGCTGGCGACGGTGCAGGCCCAGTTCGGCGGCGAACGCTACCGCATCCTCCCCACCGTGTTCTGGATCGGCTCGAGCGACGCCGCGCTGCAGCTCGCCTGCGCGCTCGGCGCCGTGTGCGCCGCACTGCTCATTGCCGACGTCGCTCCCGGTCCGATGCTGGTGATGCTGTGGCTCCTGTATCTCTCGCTCACCGTCGTGGGACGGGACTTCCTGTCGTTTCAGTGGGACGTGCTGCTGCTCGAGACGGCGCTGCTGGCGTTGTTCCTCGCGCCGTGGCGGCTCCTGCCCGCGCGATCGGAGACGGCGGTGCCCGCCCTGGGCCTGTTGCTCTTGTGGTGGCTCCTGTTCCGGCTCACCTTCGCCTCCGGCGTCGTGAAACTCACCTGGCACGATCCCACCTGGCACAATTTCACGGCGCTCGATTACCACTACTGGACGCAGCCGCTGCCGACTTGGACCGCGTGGTACATGAGCCACCTCGCGGAGTGGGTCAAGCGCGCGTCGGTGCTTGTGACGCTCGTCCTCGAGATCGGCTTTCCCTTGCTGCTCTTCGGGACGCGGACGATGCGGCTCATCGGGTGCGCCGGAATCGTGCTGATGCAGCTGCTGATCGTTACCACCGGGAACTACAACTTCTTCAATCTGCTGACGCTCGCGCTCGCGGGACTGCTGCTCGACGACCGCGCATGGTCGCGGCTGCTGCCGGAGGCGGTGGTCCGCTGGGTTGCGGGACCAAACGCTGCGGCCCTGGAGGCGCGCGGCCTGGGACTCGTGGGGACGGTGCTCGCCGTACTGCTGTTCGCGCTCGCCAGCGTGCGCTTCGTGCAGGCACTGAAGCCGGGAGCCGGTGGATTCGGCCCGCTGGCGTGGCTCGAGTCCTTCCGCAGCATCAACGGCTACGGCCTGTTTCGCGTGATGACCACGACGCGGCGTGAAATCGTAGTTGAAGGCTCGGACGACGGGACGACGTGGCGCGCCTACGAGTTTCGCTACAAGCCGGGGGACCCGATGCGCCGCCCGGGGTTCGTCGAGCCGCACCAGCCGCGGCTCGACTGGCAGATGTGGTTCGCGGCGCTGTCACCCTACGAGGTGACGTTCTGGTTCCAGGAGTTCCTTGCGCGCCTGCTGCAGGGATCGCCGGCTGTGCTGGGCTTGCTGCGCACCAACCCCTTTCCTGATCATCCACCGAAATACGTGCGCGCGGACCTGTACGACTATCACTTCACGTCCCCGGCGGAGCGGCGCAAGACGGGAGCGTGGTGGGTCCGGACGTACGTAGGACCGTACAGCCCCGTTTTGTCACTACACTAAATCAAAGGTCCAATGTCGAATGTCGAATATCCAATATCGAAATATTTCGACATTGGACATTCGATATTGGACAATCGACATTTGTCTTTGACTTACGCCTCAGCATGCGCCACCCGCAGAAAGTTCTCGAGCAGTCTCTTCCCGTGTTCCGTCCCGATCGACTCCGGATGGAACTGCACGCCGTACAACGGGAACTGGCGGTGCTTCATCGCCATGATCTCGCCGCCTTTGCCACGGTCACCCGACCAGGCGGTGACGATGAGGTCGTGCGGCAGCCCTGCCCACTCCACGATCAGGGAGTGATAGCGCATCGCCGTGAACGGTGAGGGGATGTCGTCGAACAGCTCGTCGTCGAGGTGCTCCACCGGACACGTCTTCCCGTGCATCAGCCGGTCGGCGCGCACCACGCGCCCGCCGAATGCTTCGCCGATCGCCTGGTGGCCGAGGCAGACGCCCAGTACGGGGATCTGCCCCGCCAGCGCCTTGACGAGGGGGACGAGGATCCCCGCATTGGCGGGAATGCCGGGGCCGGGTGACAGCACCGCCGCGTCGGGCTTCAGCGCCAACGCATCGGCCACCGACAGCGCGTCGTTGCGGTAGACGACCGGCTGCTCCCCCAGCTCGCCCAGATACTGCACCAGGTTGTAGGTGAAGGAGTCGTAGTTGTCGAGCACGAGCAG
>DATFSB010000210.1:0-7165 GCA_035262825.1 Gemmatimonadales bacterium
TGCGGCCGTTGTGACGGTCGCCATCGGGACCGATCCGTCGAACGGTACCCTCTCCGGCACCACGACGATGGCGGCGGTCGCCGGCGTGGCCACGTTCGCCGGGTTGAGCATCGACAAGACGGGCACGGGCTATACGCTGACAGCCAGCGCCACGGGAGTGACGTCGGCGACGAGCGGTGCTTTCGATATCGTGACGACGCAGCTTGCGTTCACGACGCAACCGGGCACCACCGTCGCGGCCACCGGCATCACACCGGCCATCACCGTGGCCGCCACCATCCCCGGCGGCGGCACCGACCCGTCGTTCACCGGCAGCGTCACGATCGCCATCGGTGCGAACCCGGCGAGCGGATCGCTCTCGGGCACCAAGACGGTGAATGCAGTCGCCGGCGTGGCCGCGTTCGCGGACCTGCACATCGACAAGGCGGGGACGGGATACACGTTGGCCGCCACCTCCCCCGGTGCCGGCGGCGCGACGAGCGGGACGTTCAGCGTTATCGCGGGGGCGGCGGCGCAGCTCACCTTCACGGTGCAGCCGAGTGTCACCGCCGCGGGCGCCGGGATTACCCCGGCCGTGGCAGTGACGGCGAGCGATCTCGCAGGGAATCTCGCGACGAGCTACAGCGGAGCGGTGACGGTGGCCATCGGCGCGAATCCCGGGAGCGGCACGTTGTCCGGGACGGCGACCCAAAGCGCGGTCGCGGGCGTCGCCACGTTCACCGGTCTCAGTATCAACAGCGCGGGGACCGGGTACACCCTGGTTGCCTCGGCGAACGGCGTGACCTCCGCCACCAGCGGCAGCTTCGACGTGACGACGGTACAGTCCGGTCCGCTGCCGTCCTTCGGACACGTCGTCATCGTCGTGGAAGAGAATACCAGCTTCTCTGAAGTCAGCGACACGACGATGCCATACCTGCATTCCCTGATGGCGCAGTACGGCCTGGCGACCCAGTACTACGCCAACACGCATCCGTCGATCGGCAACTACTTCGAGATGACGGCCGGCCAGATCATCACCAACGACGACAGCTATCAGCTCACCGTCCCGGCTGACAACATCGTGCGTCACCTCCTGGCCGCCGGCAAGACCTGGAAAGACTACGCCGAGGACCTCCCGTCGGTCGGGTATACGGGGCCGAGCACGGGCAACTACGGCCGCAAGCACAATCCCTTGTCGTTCTTCTCGGATGTGGTGAACGATTCCGTGCAGGTGAAGCGGCTCGTGCCGTTCACGCAATTCGCCCTCGATCTCGCGGGCGATACGCTGCCGAACTACTCGTTCATCGTGCCGAACCTGTGCAATGACGCCCATGATTGTCCGCTCTCGACCGCCGACACCTGGCTGCAGACGAACATTGCCCCGTTGCTCAACAACGCCTCCTTCAAACGGGACGGCCTGTTGATCATCACGTTCGACGAGGCGAGCGGCGACGACACGAACGGCGGCGGGCGCGTCGTCTGGACGGTGATCAGCCCTAAGGCCAAGACGGCCTATGTCTCGACCACGCTGTACCAGCATCAGAGCACGCTGCGCCTCTCAGCCGAGGCGCTGGGGCTGACCAGCTTCCCGGGCGACGCGGCGACGGCGTCGAACATGGCCGAGTTCTTCCATCCCTGACGTTGCCGTTGCATCGGCGCCGCCCACGGCGCCTCCGGTGTGTGGAGAGCGAGGGGAGGATTCTCTTGCGAAGAGGCCGCCGGTGCGGTCTCTTCCACCTTCCTATTGCTCCCCTCCAGGAGGCTGCCGTGCTGGACCGCCGTCGGTCATTCGTCTGCGTCGTCGCGCTGCTCGCGGCCCCCGTCGCCGGACGCGCGCAAACCGTCTATGACAGCACCGTCTTCGCCGGATTGAGCTGGCGCGAAATCGGCATCTTCCGCGGCGGCCGCACCGTCGCCGTCGCGGGCTCGACCGCCCGGCCGCGCGAGTACTGGATGGGGACGACGGGCGGCGGGGTCTTCAAGTCCACCGACGGCGGCAACACCTGGGCGGCCGCGGCGGACAAATACTTCGGCGGCACCGTCGGCGCGTTCGGGGTGAGCGCCTCGAACCCCGACATCGTCTACGTCGGCACCGGCGAATTTCCAATCCGTGGCAACGTGTCGCGCGGCGACGGCGTCTTCAAAACCAGCGACGGCGGCAAGACCTGGATGGCGCTCGGCCTCGCCGGCACGCGCCAGATCGCGCGTGTGCGCGTGCACCCCACCAACCCCGACATCGTCTACGTGGCGGCGCAGGGCGATCCCTTCGGTCCCTCGGCCGACCGCGGCGTCTACAAGTCGATCGACGGCGGCAAGACGTGGAGCAAGATCCTGTTCCGCAACGATTCGACGGGGGCGTCGGACCTGATCCTGGATCCGTCGAACCCTGACGTGCTGTATGCCACGCTGTGGCAGGTGCGACGCCGGCCCTGGACGCTCACCTCGGGCGGCGCGGGGAGCGGCATTTTCAAGTCGACCGACGCCGGGGCGCATTGGACCGAGCTGACCCACAACCCCGGGCTCCCCAGCGGGCTGCTCGGCAACATGGGGATCACCGTCTCGCCGGTGAAGCCGTCGCGTGTGTGGGCGCTGATCGAGGCCGACTCGGGCGGCGTGTATCGCTCCGACGACGGCGGCGCTACCTGGTCGTGGATCAACCGCGACCACAAGATCCGGGTGCGCGCCTGGTACTACATGAAGATCTACGCCGACCCCAAAGACTCGAACGAGATCTACGCGACGAACGTGATCTTTTACCGGTCGAAGGACGGCGGGCGCACCTTCCAGCAGATCAACGTGCTGCACGGCGACACGCACGATCTCTGGATCGCCCCCAACGACGCCGACCGCATGATCATGGGGGACGACGGCGGTGCCACGGTGTCGATCAACGGCGGCGCGACGTGGAGCGATCAGGACTTCGCCACCGCGCAGTTCTATCACGTGACGACGACGAACCATTTCCCCTACCGGGTGTGCGGCGCGCAGCAGGACAATTCCGGGGTGTGCGGGCCGAGCCGCTGGCCCGGCGGCATCGACCGGTCGCAGTGGTACGACGTCGCGGGAGAGTCGGGATACATCCAGGCGCGCCCCGACACCCCCGACGTCACGTTCGGCGGTGACAACTCCGGCTTCCTGATCCGCATCGATCATCGCACGAATACGGGACAGGTGGTGAACCCCTGGCCTGATGCTCCCGACGGACACCCGGCGTCGGAGGGGCGCTATCGCTTCCAGTGGACGGCGCCGCTGCTCATCTCGCCGCACGATCCGAACACGATGTACATCGGCGGCAACCGGCTGTTCAAGACGACGAACGAGGGGAAGAGCTGGACCGTCGTGTCGCCCGATCTCACCCGTCACGATCCGGCGACGCTGGGCACCTCGGGCGGCCCGATCACGCTCGATCAGACGACCGCCGAGTACTATGCCACGATCTTCGCGCTCGCCGAATCGCCGCTCGTCAAAGGACTCATCTGGGTGGGCTCGGACGACGGGCTGATCCATCTGACGCGGGACGGCGGGCTGCACTGGGCCGCCGTCACCCCGGCCGGTTTCGGCGACTTCACCCGCGTGTCGATCATCGAGCCGTCGCACTACGCGGCGGGCACGGCGTATGTGGCCGCCAACCGCTACCAGATGCAGGACGAGACGCCCTACATCTACAAGACGACCGACTACGGCAAGACGTGGACGAAGCTCGTCACCGGGATTCCGGCGAACGAGTTCGTGCGCGCGGTGCGGGAAGACCCGGTGCGCCGCGGCCTGTTGTTCGCTTCCACCGAGCGCGGCGTTTACGTCTCATTCAACGACGGTGCCTTGTGGCAGTCGCTGCGCCGCAATCTCCCGATCGTGCCGGTGCACGATCTCGCCATCAAGGACGGCGACCTGGTCGCGGCGACGCACGGCCGGTCGTTCTGGATTCTCGACGACATCTCGCCGCTCGAGCAGCTCGCCGACTCCACGATGGCGACGGGCGGCCACCTGTATCGACCCCGCTCGCCCTACCGGCTCGACTGGGGCCAGAGCGGGGGATTCGGCGACAACCCGGCGCACCCGGTGGGGAAGAACCCTCCCTCGGGGGCCCTGATCTATTACTGGGTAAAGGCCGCCAATCAGGCGATCACGCTCGACGTGCTCGATTCGGCCGGTGCGGTGATCCGCTCGTTCTCGAGCGCGCAGGATTCGCTGGCGCGCGTCGACAGTCTCGCGGGCGAGGCGACGAAGAAGACGCGCACCGACAGCCTGCATCAGGCGGGGATCAGCGACAGCACGAAAGTCGATTCGATTCTCGGCGACTCCCTGAAGGACGACGACAAGCCGTGGCCGCACCGGCCTGCCGCGGAGCCGCGGCTCCCCAACAAGGCCGGGCTCAACCGCTTCGCATGGGATCTGCGCATCCCCAGTGCGCAGTCGTTCTGGGGCAACCGCGATGTCTCGACGAACGGTCCGATGGTGTTGCCGGGGCGGTATCGCCTGCGGCTCAAGGTGGGGAACGAGACGTACGCGCAGCCGCTCGTGGTGCGCGCCGATCCACGCGGTCATGCCATACCGGCCGCGCTGGCGCAGCAGTTCCGGCTGCTGCGGCAGATCCGGGACACCGTCCACGCCGCCACGAGTACGATCGTGGCGCTGCGCAACGCCCGCGCCCAGCTCGACGAGCGCCTCCCGAAGCTGACGGGTGAAGCGGCGACCCGGGCGCAGGCGCTGCGGGACCGGCTGTGGGCGGCGGAAGACTCGTTGTACCAGGGCCGGCTGCAGGACATCGAAGACGAGCTGATCTATGCGTCACGGCCGGTGGAGCGGATCGGGTCGCTGTTCGGCATGGCGGAGTCGGCCGACGGCCGCCCGCCACAGCAGGTCTACGTCGTGTTCGCGATGTACGCCCCGGCGCTCCAGAAGGAGCTCCAGGCGGCGCACGATGCCCTCGGCGCGGTGTCGGGTGCGGGCCTTTCGATTACGCCGGGGAGTGTGGAGCTGAGAAAGCCAGCGCCGGTGGGAGGGAAGAACTAGTCCTCCCAGGAATGCGACACCCTGAAGGGTGTGCCTCAAGAGTCACTGCGCTATAGCGCAGTGCTTATGGAGGCACACGCTTCAGCGTGTCGCCCCAAGAGGCGACGGGAAGAACCGGCTACCGATCCTCTCCCCGGCGTATGGCCCGTATTCTGTGGTGCGGCTGGTTGTGCGCCTCCGGTTTCAAATCGTCGAACCGAATCACGCTGACGGCGCCGTCCGGCTCGAGCACCGCGAGCCGGACGTCCGTCGCGCTGCCCACGCCGTGCTCCCGCAGCGCCTGCAGCAGCTCGTCCATCGTGAGTCCCGCTTTCGCCACGTGTTCGACGAGGACGGTTCCGTTGTTGATCAGCATGATCCCTTCTCCGGCGATCAGCCTCGAGGCGCTCCGGCTGTAGCGGCGCACGCGGTCGATCCCCTGGTGCCACACGATCAGGACGCCGGCGGCGACGAGGCCGCCCACGAGGCTGGTGTCGGGCCCGACCATGGCGTTCTGCACCGCGTTGGAGATGATGAGCAGCAGCACGAGGTCGAAGGACGACATCTGGCCGAGTTGGCGTTGACCGGTGAGGCGGAGACCGACGAGCAGCGTGAGGTAGACGACCGACGTACGGATCGCGATGTCGGTGAGGGTGTGCCAGCTGGCGGTCATCGCGATGGAAAGTTACGCCATTCGTCATGGATTGCTCATCACGTCTTCAGGACGCCCCGGCTAGCCTCCGCCGGCGGCGTTGATGTACGGCGGCGATTGATCTATGCGATCCCGCGGATGCACCTCGAAGCATTCGGAGAGGTGAAGGGGCTGACGTACCGGTGGGATAGGGCGGGATTTGACCGTACGATGTCGGCGGCCAGAATATCAAGACCCCTTCGGAAAGCACACGGCCTTCAGACCGGCGCGGCACATCGCTTCGCTGAATGACCTCCCGGTAGCCGAAACGATGCGGCCATCAGCGTGTGTCAAAAGGATACGTGGAACCGGGGACGCGCCTCTCGACTTCGCTCGCCGTTCTCCCATCACTTTCCACCCGAGATCCTGGAGCTTCGCCACGACCTCGTCGGCCCCCAGAATCAGTGAGCTGTAATACGGGACCCGGACCAGGTCTCCCGATGGAAGGCGATAGAGCGCCTCGGGCTCTACCTGCAGTCCAAAGACATGCTGGGCCACGAGCGCGTCCAGCGAACGACCGCTTGCTTCGTCGATGTTCATGGATCTGCACCAAAAAGCTGCAACCGCGATGCCACGGCAGTGGCGAGAGGCGCGGATCGGTAGTCACATCATGGGTGTTGTGAGGATGCCGCACGCAAGCCTGGAAGCTCGCGGGGTCCGTGTTGACGGAGCGCTACAGGGGAAATGCTCGGGGGGAGACTCGAACTCCCACGCCCTTGCGGGCACTGGCTCCTAAGGCCAGCGCGTCTGCCATTCCGCCACCCGAGCCGAGGACCGTACGCAGGAGTTGAACTTACGCACGACCCGGCGGCCGGGCCATGGATCACGCTGTGAAAAAATTGTTGGTGGCCGGGATCACAGAATGCCCTCCGGGATCCTGCGAGGTTCCCGTCACCTTTCTCGCTCCCGGGAGGTCGAGATGAATCGCAGAGGCTTCACGTTGATCGAGCTGCTCATCGTGGTCGTCATCATCGGCATTCTGGCCGCGATCGCGATTCCGAAATTCGCCAATACCAAGCAGAAGGCGTACATCGCGTCGATGAAGACCGATCTGCGCAACCTGGTGACGGCCGAAGAGGCCTATTTCGCCGACTCGGTGAAATACACGAGCAACCTGGGGACCGCATTCGCGGTGACGACGGGGAACGTGCTGGGAACGATCACGGTGACCGGCGACGGCTGGAACGCCACGATCACCAGCACCAACCTGGCGAGCCCGCTGCATACGTGCGCGATCTACATCGGCAGCACGTCGGTCGCTCCGGCCTCCAAGGAAGGCGAGCCGAAGTGTAACTAGCGCGACACGAGAATCACCGATCGCACTCGCAAGTTGGACGGGAGGGGCGGCTCGCTGAGCGAGCCGCACTCCCGTTCTTTGCCGGGCGGGTCCACCATATGGAAGGCGAGCCCCGGCCGCGGGGCGAACCAGACGCGCAGCTCGCAGTCCGATTCCGACGCTTCCGGTTGCCCGTAGGCCGATTCGAGCTGCGCCAGCGTCGACCC
>DATFSB010000211.1:0-2700 GCA_035262825.1 Gemmatimonadales bacterium
TGCTCGAGCTGCTCGTCGGAAATGAGATTCGCGTTCTGCGCCTTCAGCTGCTTGGCACGCTCCAGGGCGCGGCGCGACTGGTCGCGGCTCGCCTGCGCCTGCACCGCGGCGGCCTGCGCCGAGGCGTAGGTGGCCTGCGCCCGCTCGAGCTCCGCCTCGTAGATCGTCGGATCGATCTGGAGCAGGAACTGGCCTTTCTGCACGAGGTCGCCCTCGCGCACCGCCAGCTTCGTGATACGCCCCGTGATGTCGGGGCTCACATCGACCTTGGTCTTCGGCTGAATCTTGCCGCTCGCCGTCACCGCCGCGACGAGATCGCGCCGGCCGACTTTCTCGAAGCGGACTTCCGCTCCGCGCTCGCGTTTGGCGCTGGCGCTCATGACGATCAACCCGCCCACGACCACGACGCCGATGACGCCGATCGCGACCTTGCCTGCCTTGGACATGTCTCGTTCCCTTCCGGTTAGCGCAACGGCCGGCCGACCGCAGCCTCGAGCTGGGCCACCGCCTTGTGATATTCGTAGACAGCGCCGATGTAGTCCGTCTCCGCCCGCAGCCCCGTCACCTGGGCGTCGAGCAGCTCGAAGAAGGTTCCGGAGCCGACGCGGTAGCGGTCGGTCGCGAGCTGCAGCTGCTCGCGCGCCAGCACGCGGTTCGTGTCCTGGATCGCCACCGACTGAAATGCCGTTTGCAGCGTGTAGTACGCCAGGCTCACCTCGGTCTGCAGCCCCAGTGCCCGTGCCCGCACGCTCTCCTCGAGGTTCTGCTGCGTGGCCTTCGCCTGGGCGACGGTCTGCGCCGTCGCGAAGTTGGTCCACAGCGGCAGCGTCACCGTGAGGCGCGCCTGGAACGGCTGCCCGATGAAGCTGAACGGGAAGATGCGGTTCTGGTCGCGCAGCGCCTGCTCCCGCGCATTGGTCCACACCAACCCCGAGCAATCGGAGGTCGAGAGTCCGTTGTTCTGCCGGATCGTGTTGTTGTCGTTGCACTCCGTGTATTGCGCCTGCGCGGCGAGCGCGCTCTGATTGACGAAGCTGGTCAAGTCACCGGAGTGCGCGAGCTGCTGCGTGAAGCCCGACCACCCCGCCGACACGTCGAGGCTCGGCCCCCAGCTCGAGCTGGCCGACCGCACCCCCCACGCCGCCGAGCGCTCGCGCGCCCGCAGCGCCTGCAGCGCCGGGTTCTGCGCCTCCGCCATCGTCAGCACCTCGTTCAGCTTCCACGCCGGCGCCGTGACGGGGAACGTATCGGTGAGCTGCACCGAATCCACGGACGTGGGGGCGCTCACGCCGATCTGTTCGAACAGCCGCAGCTTCTCGACCCGCTGCTGGGTCTGGGCGCGCAGCAGCGTTACTTCGGCCTGTCCCAGCGCGACCTGCGCCTGCCGCACGTCGATCAGCGTCGCCTGGCCCACGGCGTAGCGCGCCTGGGCGAGCCGCAGGAATTCCTGGTTGCGCGTGAGCAGCTGCTGCTGCACGCCGACGTTGTCCCGCGCCTGCAGCACCGTCAGGTACTGTTGCGTCACGCCGCTCTCGAGCGTGGCGCGCGCGCCGTCGATATCGGCATCGGCCGCGGTGAGCTGCGCCTTGCGCAACCCCGGCGCCGACAACGTCGCGCCCGACAGCTGCCAGTCGAGCCCGATGAAGTAGCTCGAGCTGACCGTCGCGTAGGTCTGCGAGAAGTTCGACGACAGGAACCGCTGCGAGCCGGTCCCCGAATAGCTCATCGTGCCCTGGGCGTTGGCCTGCGGAATGATCAGGTTCGCGAACGCGTTCCGGTTCGCCCACGCGGCCGGGCCGCGGTTGTTCACGGCCTGCAGATAATTCGGGTTGTGTTCCCGGGCGATGCGCAGTGCGTCGGCCAGCGACAACGTCGCCGGGACGTTCTGCTGCTGCTGCGCCGCTGCCGGTCGGGCGAGCCCCAGGAGCGCGATACTAAGAAGAAAGCGGTTCATGTGGATCCTTGGCTGACGACGGTGACGGTCGACGGCGGTCGGAGAACCTTGTGGAACCTACCGCGAGACCGTCGCCTATACGGGTACGGTTGTAGTCCGGTTTCGAGTCGAGACGCATGTTTCTCTACGTCGGAAACCTAGCGGCACCAAGGGTTTCCGGGCAGGGTCAGCTGGGGAGGCGCTCGGCGGTGAGTTTCCGGTCGGGAAGCTCGACTTTCATGAGGCGGCCATCGCTGCCGAGCCACAGATGCACGGGCCCGGCGGGCCCGCCGCTGACGAGAACGTGGCGCAGCGTAGCCTGATCGCGGTTCAGCGTGGTGGACTCGACGCCGAGATCCTGCATCACGACCCGCGCCCGCATGGCGCTGCGCGGGAAGACGACGGTGAGGCTCTCGGGGGCCGCCCGCGCGCGCCACGCCACCAGCAGGTAGGGGGTGAAGACCGAGTCGTCGATCACGACGAGGGCGCGGTCGGCCGGCAGCTCGCGGGCGCGCTCCACGCCGGGGCTGATGTAGCGCAGCGTGAAGCGGCCGCGGTTCGGCTGGCCCGTGATGCGTCCGCCCGAAACGTTGAACGACAGCGCCTGCGTCATCGAGTCGCGGCCGACCTCGATCACCGGCGCGTACAGCGCCGGCCGCAGCGCACCAGTCCAGCGGGCGCTGGCGTCGAGCAGCCAGCCGCTCGTACTGTCGCCGACGCGACGCTCCAGGATGCGGAACGTCTCGCGTCCCACCTCCGCGGTGTCG
>DATFSB010000212.1:0-11429 GCA_035262825.1 Gemmatimonadales bacterium
GCGGCGAAGCAATGGTGCGTCGGGTGTATGGGCACCTCGGCCAGGTGCGCCACCGCGCGGAATCGGTGGAGTACCGCGTGGAGCAGCACGCCGCTAAGTTAGGGGCTCGGTTGGAGGCGCTGCGCGGGGTCAGTTTTGGCACCACCATTGGCACCACGGCGTAGACCTCTCGACCAATGCGGTAAGTCGTTGTTAGACAACCGCGCCACCGTAGCTCAGTGGTAGAGCTCTCGATTCGTAATCCAGCACGGCCAGCGCCCATCAGCGCTGGCCGTTGTGTTTCAGCGATGGGCGCTTACACCGATGACGGCCTGCGTCGGGAAGCGACGAAATACCTGGCACCATAATTGGCACCACCGCAGGCCGTCGGCACGGAGCGTGGCTGACGGTGGGTCCGTTACCGGACCTCGAAGCTCGCGAACATCCCGAGCTGCGTGTGGGGTGGCTTGTCCGGCGCGTCTTGAAGGTTGCAGACCACGGCATACGTCCTGCCCTTGGTGAGGTCCGCCAGGAGCTGATACGGGCTAGGTTCCCCGGGTTCCGCGAGCAGCAGACCGCCGCCTTCCACCAAGGCTCGTCGTGCGGGTCCGGGAGGAGTGTGCAGAAGGCTGTCCAGCGTCACTCCGGGCTTGAGGCGAACCAAGTTCATTTCATGGCGGACGCGACCCTGGTTCTCGAAGCTGAACGCCGTAGGGCCGTGTTCGAGCGTCGGCGCCACCGCGAATGCGTAGTCTGTGCCCACAACTGTGACTTGGTGAGGTCTTCCAGAGCGGGCGGTGGTCGACTCGCCCACGACAGCGACCGTTAGCAGCAACGCCAGGACTCGGTGTGTAAACAGGATTGTCATTTGCCACACTCGCTACGGATGCGCCGGTCGCCGAGGTCCCCAGTCAGGAAATGCGTTGAAGTGGGCGGGCGCCGTGTGGGTGACGCGGGTTACCTGTGAGCCATCGGCGTTCATCTCGAAGATGTCGGACCCGTTCGGGGAGTTCAGACCCGGCACGACCTCAACCTGTCTCATGAACGCGATTCGCTTGCCGTCGGGTGACCACGACGGCCACGCATCCCGCCGAGGATCGTCGGTGAGCCGATCCTGTCCGGTCCCGTCGGCGTTCATGACGTAGATCTCCCAGTTTCCATCACGCTTGCTCTGGAACGCGAGGCGTTTCCCATCCGGCGACCACCTCGGGTCATCGTCTTCAGCCGAATCGACAGTGAGCCGGACCGGGACTGTGCCGTCCGCGCGCGTCACATAGATCGCGGGATTACCATCCCGGTTGCTCACGAAGGCGATCTTATCGTCTTCTGGGGACCAATCGAGGTGACCAACGACGGCTCCGTTGTGTGTGAGTTGGGTAAGTCCCGTGCCGTCGGCTTTGATCACGAAAATCTCACCCGGGGCGGGAATGCCGGAGCTACAGACAAAAGCGAGCCGTTGGCCATCCGAGGACCAGGCGGGCCAGGCACAAGGGCCACGTTCGGTCAGCCGCGTTTGCGCTCCGCCGTCCGCTTGCATGACGTAGACGGCGGCCAGCCCTTCTCGCGTGCTGCTGAACGCGATCCGCGTCCCATCGGGCGACCACCGGGGAAAGAGATTGTTCCCGCCCGGCGTAACTGTAACGGTGAGTCGGCGTGGGGCGCCGCCGTCCGAATTCATCACGTAGATCTCGTCGGGAGCGTCGCGGCCGTTCCAGTCGTTGACGAACACGATATTGGATGGGGAGACAGGAGCCGATGGGCCGTGTGACGTAGTTACAGAGCCGCAGAGCGCTAAGATCACTGCGGCGATCCCTATCGTCGTCTGCGGACTCGTCCGGTTCGGAGCCCTCATGGAACCACCTCGAATTCATTGCGGCTCGCTACGGTGAAAACATGGCCGCGTCCAACCCTGGACGCTAGACACCCGAGCGGCGCGAACCCGGAGAGTTCCACATCGGATCGGACACTGCTAAGTTAGGAGCCTTACCGCCACCGTAGCTCAGTGGTAGAGCTCTCGATTCGTAATCGAGCGGTCGTCGGTTCAAGTCCGACCGGTGGCTCCTTATCGCGTAAGCGGTTACGCGCTGCGCGCCCGCTCCCGTCGGGATAACATCGGGATAACGCGGCGGGCGCCGTCGGTTCCATTCGGTCGCCACCGCGCATACGTTCGTCTTTCAGTTGCGGCGACGTCAGTCGCGAAACACCGAGACCCTCGAGTTCGAGGTGAGCACGAGTACCCGGGCGCCGAACGCGGCGCCAGGCACCAGCTCTCCCGATCGAGGGTCTCGTCGCTTATGGACCAACCCGTCGTCGCGCTCGACACTGCCGCTTCGATTGCTAGAGCGTCGCCTCGGGCGCGCGGACCTGGCGTCGACGCTTCGCTCGACTCATCTTGTCTCGGGGTAGGTTGCGCGCGACCGTGGTTGACGAAGGGCTCGTTTCTTGCAGTTAGTCTGAGTTCATACAGCACAGGCACACACATATGTCTCGAACAGCGACTTGGCTGACCCTCCTGTACGGCGCGTTGTCTTTAGCGTGTAACGACCAAGGCCCACCTCAGACAAGCACCACGAGCAATCCGGGCCATTGGTTAGTAGAGGATTCGCTGCCATCTGCCCGTTCGGACATCGGAGTCGCGACCCTAAACGGCAAAGTCTACTCGATCGGTGGATACTACCAAGTGCACGTAATGGCAGACGTCGACGCCTACGATCCTGCCACGAATAGCTGGTCCAGCAAGGCCCCCTTGCCAACAGCGCGGTGTTGCATGGGCGTCGCCGTTGTGAATGGAGTGCTGTACGCCGTTGGAGGGTTCATTCCCTACGTCGGAGCAGTGGGAACGGTTGAAGCGTATGATCCAGCGACCAACACGTGGACGACGAAAGCACCGATGCAAATCCCACGCGATTACCTGGCCGCCGGCGTGGTGAACGGGGTTCTGTATGCAGTTGGCGGGTACGTGCATCCCGGTGGAGCACAGATGCAGAGTGACACGGTGGAAGCATATGACCCCGTCGCCGACACTTGGACACTCAAGGCGTCAATGCCCACTCCGCGAAGCGGCTTGGGCGTTGGCGTCGTGAACGGGATTCTCTATGCAGTTGGAGGTTCTTCTTGGTCTGGCGAGGTTCAAGCATACGATCCGACAACCAATACGTGGGCCACTAAAGCCAAAATCCCGACGAAGCGTGCAGGTCTGGGCGTCGGAGTAATGAATGGTCTCGTGTATGCTGTTGGTGGAGTTCCGATTCCTGGCGATACACAAGGTTTCCTGAAGGTGATCGAAGTTTACGACCCGAGCACCAACACTTGGACGACTAAGGCGCCGATGCCTACCGCGCGCACGGAACTCGGTGTCGGTGTGCTTGGCAACAGTCTATATGCGATAGGTGGCTACTTCCCACTCAGCAGCAATAGCTATGGCTTCACGCCCAATAACGAAGCATTTCACCCCTAGATCTGATTAGCCGTTTTAGCCGCAGCATTCGGATAGATCGCCGCAGCCCGCCTTCTGGGTACCCCACTCACGAAGGCACCGTGTCCACGTATCGAGTCATCGCGCTGGCGCAGGACGTCGCTGACGCCGTCCGCACCACGCACGTCTCTCCGTTCTCCAGACATCCGACGCATACTGAGGTCGCTCGCGGTCACGGGCCCTGCCGGCTCTGCCGTCTCTGCATGGTCATGGCCTTTCAGGGCTCGGGATGATGATGCGGCCAAAGTACGACGTGACGTCCCGGCCCTCCAGCAGGGTATCAGTTCATATCATGAGCCGCGTCACGGTCGGTATGGTCCTCGCGACGCTCGGGTCGGGGTGCACGAGCGTCGGCATGATGCCCCCGGGTGCGTTGAAGAGCGGGGACCTGCGCTACACCGCATACAATCTGCAGGGGGCGCCACTCCTCGCGGGCACCCTCCACCTCACCGTCCACGACGACTCTACCGTCACCGGCACGTGGGTGATCGATTGGGTGGCGGGCAGCGATACGACGTCGCAGGTGGGCCCGCAGGTGGGCCACGGGACGCTCTCGGGGAGCGCGCTCGCAGACGGGACGGTCGAGCTGAATCTCAACCCTCTGTACGCCGACAATAACGTCTATCTCAGCGCGGCCGTGGCCGCTGCCGGTTTCTCCGGCCTCTGGTCCTGGTCAGGGTTCGCAGGGCCGCTGGCGCACGGCCGGTTTCAGGCGCTGTTCTAGGCGTCAGTTCTGTGGCGTTGACCTCGAGAGGTTCCAGCTCCACGCGACCCCGATCGAGGGCAGGATAGGGAACCCAACCTCGACATCGCGAGTCAGGACGATCGCGCCGTTGGAGGCGCGTTCCCGGAAATAATCGTAGCCGAACGCGTTCTGGTGATTGGTGACGTTGTTCACCTCGAAGAACAGCCGGAAGCTTCCTCGCGCCGAGGTCACGCGTCGGACCACCCGCAGGTCCAGACGGTGATAGGCCGCCAACCGGCTCCCATAGAGCACCTCGGGTCGAGAGACGTAATCGGTTCCCTGGGGAGTGCTCACTGGCTGCAGGCTCTCGAGCGTCGTAGGCCAGCCTGAATGAAAGACGTAGTCAGCTTGCAGCGACCATTTACTCTGCGGACGATACGCGAGGGCGACGTTGAGGGAGTGGCGTTGATCCTGCGGCCAGGGGTGAGTGGTCGCGAATCGCAGCGGGACAGGAACGTTGACGTTGTCGATTCGGAACGTGGTCTCGTTCACGATCGCATATCCATAGCTGCTTCGGATTGAGAACCCCTTTCCGAGGTCGCGCGCCAGATACACTTCCACGCCCTTCGACGTGCTGGCCTCCGGATATACCAGAATTCGATCTTCGTCGGTCTCCGGAAAGGTGTTGAGCGAGTTCTTCCAGTTGCGGAAGACCGGGCGGAGGTGAGAACCGAGCTTCCGGTACCCTTCGATGCGCCACACCGTCGAGCCGACGACATGCTCCAGCCCCACCGTCACCTGAGTCGACAATTCTGAAGGGAAATACCGACCCAGCCCGCTCAATGTCGCCAGGTCGTCGATCGACTGGTGTTGGCGATAGTGGCCCCAACCGGCTCGCAGGGTGGTGGAGGCGCCCAGCCGGACCATCGCGCTGACTCTCGGACTCCAGTCACGATCGCCGGTATAGCTCGCCTGCTCGTATCGCCAACCGATCTCCAGCGTCAGCGGGCTGACCGGGCGAACCCGGGTGGAGATATAGGCGCCCAGGGTGGTGCCCTTCCGCACCAGCGCGGTGTCGGTCCGGTGCGGGTAGAACCCGCTGGTATCCGGGGACGGATCGTCGGGGCTCTGATACACGAGGTTCGAGAGCGCGTACTTCGCCTCGAGTCGTCTCACGTCGTATCCCGCTTCGAATACCAGCGCGTTCGACAGCTCGTAGGTCGCGTCCTGTTTGAAGCCGGATACCGAGAAGTCACGGTGGCCGCTGATATCGTAGATGGCCGGCCCGGTGAGACGGAACTCCGTTCCCTGTCGCCGGCCGGTGACGCTGGCGACCGACGCAATCGAGCGCACCAGCAGTTTCGTCCCGAAGAGGGACGTGGCCGTCAGCCAGAGGTACGAGTTGCCATAGTGGTTCCCGGCAATCTCTCGAGTGGGAATCGAGTCATTGAACCCCGTCGTCGACGCTGCGTTGAACCGATAGCCGTCGCTCGACCACAACGCGTAGAGCGCGAGGCCGTGCTTCGGATGCACCCGGAAGCGAGTGGCCGTGAAGGCATCGGCGTACGTGGGGGAGGGAAGGTCGTTCGATTTGATGGCGCCGAGCAGCAGATCGAGGTACCCCCGCCTGCCGGACACGAGCCAGGAGCCCTTCCCGCCGGCGAATGTCCCTTCGCCGTTGACCCTGGCATTGATCAGACTGGCGCCGACACTGAACTTGGTACCGGAGTCCTCAGGCTGGCGCGACCGGATGTTGAAGACCCCGCTGCGCCGGTCGCCATACTTGGCCGAAAAACCACCCGTCATCAGCTCCACCCCGTCGACCGTCTCGACGTCGATGATGCTGATGGCCCCGTCGTTGAAGTCTTTGAGGTGATACGGCTCGTACAGCTCCAGGCCGTCCAGCAGTATCAGAGTTTCTTCGTGACGACCGCCCCGGATCGAAAAGTGGGCGGTGTAGTCACCCGAGGTGAGACCGGGAAGCCGGCTGACGGCGCGAAAAATATCTTCACCCAGCTGAGGGGTGTTCTCGATATCGACTCTCGACATGGCCTGGCGCGTCGACTGGCTCCCCATCACGGAGAACGAGCCCGGCGTAACGACCACCTCCGCGAGACGCAGGGCGATCGGCACGAGAGCCAGCCGCAGAGTCGCGGTCGAGTCGGTAACCACGGACACATCCGCGACTTCGGCCGTAGCGAAGCCGATCCGCCGCACGTCCACGGTATAGACCCCGGGCGGCACGGCCACGAACACGAACCGACCGTTTACGGTTGTTGTCGCCCGCAGTCCTGTACCGCGAACCGAGACCTCGGCGGCATCGACCGGCCGTCGCGAAACCGAGTCGATGACCTGACCCTCAAGCCGTCCCTGCGCCTGGGCCCGTGTTACGGTGAGGCCACACGCCAGCGCGGCCCACAGGAAGAACGCTTGTTGAGCGGGGGGCATAGCTGTTGTCCGTCTCTCAGAGGTTCCACAGGCGTAGGTGCCGGGGGTGACCTCGACCTATATGGAGCGCGCGAGGACCGCCATTTGTGACGGGAACTAGGGCTTAGCCTCCCACGTCGCGGTGTGGAAGAGCTCCGAGCGTGGCGCCAGCTGCTTCTTTCCGGCCGAGTACTCCTTCCAGTTCGTCGCCGAGAAGTCGTTGGGTACCTGGAGCATGGTGATGCACCCCTGAACGGGACACACCTGCGAGCAGAGGTTACATCCCACACAGGCCTCGTCGATGATCTCCACCACGGGGCCGCCGTTGCCGCGCGGGTGGCGCCGGATGGCCTGGTGCGCCCCGTCCTCGCACGCCGTCCAGCACAGCTCGCAGCCGATGCACTTGTCCTGATCGATCGCCGCGACGAGATGGTAGTTGAGGTCCAGGTCTTCCCATTTCACGACATTGGGCACCGCGCGGCCGCGCACGTCGGCGAGCGTCCGGTGTCCCTTCCCGTCCATCCACGTTTCGAGGCCGTCGACCAGGTCTTCGATGATCCGGAACCCGTAGTGCATCACCGCAGTGCAGACCTGCAACGTCCCGGCGCCGAGCGCGATGAACTCCGCCGCGTCCCGCCACGTGGCGATGCCGCCGATGGCGGAAATGGGGATCGTCACCGCCTTATCTCCGGCGACCGCTGAAACGAGGTGCAGCGCGATCGGCTTCACCGCCGGGCCGCAATACCCGCCATGGCTCGACTTGCCGGCGACGGCGGGGTAGGGGGCGAACGAATCGAGGTCCACGCCGACGATCGAATTGATCGTGTTGATCAAGGACAACGCATCGGCCCCGCCCTTGACCGCGGCGCGGGCGATGTAGGTGATGTCGGTGACGTTGGGAGTGAGCTTCACGATCACCGGAATCTTCGCCACTTCTTTCACCCACTCGACGATCTGGCAGGTGTAGTCGGGGACCTGTCCCACGGCGCTTCCCATGCCGCGCTCGCTCATCCCGTGCGGGCAGCCGAAATTGAGCTCGATTCCGTCGGCGCCGGTCTCTTCGGTGCGCGCGACCATCTCGTGCCACGCCTCGCGCTTCGACTCGACCATCAGCGACGCGATCACGGCGTGCTTCGGGTAATTGCGCTTGACCTCCGCGATTTCCTTGAGATTGTCGGCGATCGGCCGGTCGGTGATCAGCTCGATGTTGTTGAACCCCATCATCCGCGTCGTGCCGAGGTCGACCGACCCGTAGCGCGAGAAGACGTTGATGATCGGCTCCCCGACGGTCTTCCAGACGGCGCCGCCCCAGCCGAGGTCGAACGCACGAGCGACTTGCCCATACGTGTTCGTGGGTGGTCCCGAAGCCAGCCAGAAAGGATTGGGGGAATCGATTCCCGCGAACGTCGTTCGCAAATCAGCCATGCGCTCCTCCTCTACCGTCCCCTACCGTCTCTCACCGTCGCCTGCCGTCAGCCTTTCATGGATCTTCGCCGCTGCCTGAACCCCTTCCGCCGCCGCATTCACGATCTCGGCGCCGCCGTTCGCAAAATCGCCCCCGGCGAACACCTTCGGATGGTCCCCCGGCAGCGTGAAGCCGCCGAGCGCTTCCTGTCCGAGGGCGGTGATCACCATATCACACGCGATCACCTCCGTCCCTTGCGGCGTCTCGACCTCGAGTCCCGTCACCTGGCCATTGCCGAGGATGCGCGTGGGCCGGCAATGATACCGGAACTCGCAGCCGTCGGTCCTGGCCAACTCCTGCTCATAGTGGAAGCTCGACATGTCGGCCGGCCCGCGGCGGTAGACGATCGTCGCCCACTCGGCGCCGAGGCGTTTCGCCTGTGTCACGGCGTCGATCGCCGTATTGCCCGCGCCCACCACCGCCACCCGTCGCCCCACCCGGGTCTCGTGATAGGGACGCGTCTTCAGCTGCTCGATGAACGACAGGGCGTCTACGACGCCGTGCTGATCCTCACCGGGAATGCCGAGGGACTTGGTGCGACCGAGTCCGATGGCGATGAATACGGCGTCATAGTCGGCGAGGAGCGTGTCGAAGGAGACGTCGCGACCGATTGCCACGCCGAGCTTCAGATCGATGCCGAGATCGAGGATGTCTTGCACCTCTGCGAGGGCGACGGCGGGCGTCATCTTGTACTCGGCGATGCCGTAGGTGTTGAGCCCGCCCGGTTTGCTCTTCGCTTCGAACACGGTGACGGCGTACCCCAGGCGCCTGAGATCCCGCGCGCACGACAACCCGGCCGGGCCCGCGCCGACGATCGCCACTCGCTTGCCGTTCGCCGCACCGGGCTCGAACAGCCGTACTTTGCGCTCGAGGACGTAATCGGTCGCATGGCGCTGCAACAGCGCGATGCGGATCGGCTGCTCGTCCCGCTCATTGAGCACGCAGGCGCCTTCACACAGCACTTCGACGGGGCAGGCCCGTGCGCAAGAGTGGCCGAACGGGTTGGCGTCGAGGATCACTCGCGCGGCGCCGCGGAGGTTGCCGGTGGCGATCTTCTTGATGAACGCCGGGACGTCGATGTGCGTCGGGCAGGCGGCGGTGCACGGGGCGTCGTAGCAGAAGAGGCAGGTGTTGGCCTCGAGCGACGCCGCGTCCGCCGTCAGCGCTGGCGCGATTTCAGCGAAATTCTGCTGAAGTTGGTCGTTTGACAGCGTGGTGAATTCGGGTGGCATTAGCTGATAGCTGACGGCTGACGGCTGACAGCGGAATGCTGACGGCTGAATGCTCTCATTCCCACAACGTACACCAGCATTGCCACCCCGAACCCGACGAACCACGCCCAACTGTAGAACGTCGCGAACAACGGCGTGGTCGTCGATCCGGAGATTGCGGCGATGAAGCCCGGGAGATTCGGGAGCACGCCGAGCACGAAAGCGACGACGGCGACCCAGTTCACGCCCCGGACATACTCATACGCGCCGCCGCGGCGGTAGAGATCCTCGACCTGGAGCACGCCGCGGCGGATCAGGAAGTAATCGGCGATCATGATTCCCGCGACCGGTCCCAGCAGCGCGCCGTAGCCGATCAGCCAGGTGAAAATGTAGGCGGCGGCGTCATTGTAGAGTCGCCACGGCAGCATCACGATCCCGATCACGGCGGTGATCATCGCTCCCGCCTTGAACGAGATCCGGCTCGGCGCGAGGTTCGAGAAGCCATTGGCGGGGGCCACGATATTGGCGGCGATGTTGGTCGTCAGCGTCGCCACGGTGAGCCCGGCCATCGAGAGGATGATCATCAGCGGGCCGCCGATGCGCGCCAGCAGCGCCACCGGATCGGCGATGCGCGTGCCGAAGATCACGGCCGTCGCGTTGGTCACGACCGCGCCGATGAATGCGAACAGGGCCATCGTTCCTGGAAGACCCACGGCCTGACCGATGACCTGATCGCGCTGGCTCCGCGCGAAGCGGGAGAAGTCCGGGATCGACAGCGCCATGGTTCCCCAGAAGGCAACGGCGGACGTCAGTCCTGCCCCGAAAACGCCTGTCCATCCGCCTGTCCGCCCATCCGCCGATCCGGCCGGGTTTGTCAGCATCGGCCCGAGTCCGCCCGTTCGCACCAGCGCCCACACGAACAGCGCTACGCCGACCAGCAGCAGGAACGGGCTGCCCCAGGTCTCGAGAAATTTGATCGAGTCCATGCCGCGCAGCACGATCCAGACGTTCATCGCCCAGAACAGCATGAAGCAGAGGAACTCGCCCGTTCCGAGGCCCACGAATCGCGGCAGGAACGACGGCAACGACGCGATTCCCGGCCACAGCACTTCGAGCAGCTTGAAGATCGCCCAGCCGCCGATCCACGTCTGGATGCCGAACCATCCGCAGGCGACGAGCCCGCGCAGCAGCGCGGGGATGTTCGCCCCGAGCACCCCGAACGACGCACGCGCGAGCACGGGGAAGGGGACGCCGTAGCGCGTCCCCGCGTGCGAATTGAGCGCAATCGGGATCAGCACGACGATGTTGCCGAGCACGACCGCGCCGACCGCCGCCTGCCACGTCCAGCCACGATCGACGAGACTCGATGCCAGGGTGTAGGTCGGGATGCAGATCGCCATCCCGATCCACAGCGCGGCGATATGCCACCAGTTCCACGTGCGCCGCTCCGGCCCTACCGGCGCCAGATCGGGATTGCTGAGAGTCGAGTCCCGCGTCGCGATCGCAGTCATGCGGATCTACCGATGACCGACAACCGATGACGTTTTGTCATCAGTGCGTGGGCTCCCGCTCGAGAAACCGCCCCCGCCCGATCGTCCCGACGAACTTGCCGTCGCGCGACTGCACCGCGCCGCGCACCGTGACGACGCTCGCCCGACCGACGCGCTCCCATCCCTCATAAGCGTTGTAGTCGACCTTGGAGTGGCTCGTCGCCTGCGAGAAGGTGCCGCGGAACGCCGGATCGTAGACGACGAGATCGGCGTCGCTGCCCACCAGGATCGCGCCTTTCCGGGGATAGAGGCCGAAGATCTGCGCCGCTTGCGTGCTGCAGGCGTCCACCATGGTGCGCAGCGAGATCCGCTCGGCGCACACGCCGTGGCAGTGGACGAGGTCGACGCGCTCCTGAAGGCTGGCGATCCCGTTCGGAATCTTCGTGAATGCCTCGCGGCCCATCTGCTTCTGGTCCTGGAAGCGGAATGGCGCGTGGTCGGTCCCTATCGTGCTGATGGCGCGCGACTTCACCCCGTTCCACAGCACCGCGTGATTGCTCTTGGCCCGCAGCGGCGGCGACATCACGTACTTGGCTCCCTCGAAGGCGGGCCGCTCGGCGTAGGTCTCGTCGAGCACGAAGTGCGGGATCACCGATTCGATCCAGACGTTCACGCCGCGATAGCGCGCCGCCAGGGC
>DATFSB010000213.1:0-4189 GCA_035262825.1 Gemmatimonadales bacterium
CACCGAACAAGTGCTGGGCTGGCCCGACGGAACGAAAATCGAGGTCCTGGCACCGCTGGTGCGCGGCCGCAAGGGAGAGTTCCGCGACCTCTTCGAGGGAGCGAAGAAGCAGGGGTTTGTGCGGGTGCGCGTCGACGGCGAGGTCCACGATCTGTCGGCCGTTCCGAAGCTCAACCGGAGACAGAACCACGACATCGCCGTCGTCGTCGACCGGCTCGCGGTGCGCGCCGCCGACCGCTCGCGCCTCGCCGATTCGATCGAGACCGCGCTCAAGGCGGCGGAAGGCGTCGTCGAAGTTGTGCGCCACGGCAACGGCGGCCCCAAGCCCGTCCTCTTCTCCGAGCGTTGGGCCTGTCCCAAGTGCGGGTTGTCGCTCACCGAGCTCGAGCCGCGGCAATTCTCTTTCAACTCGCCGTTCGGCGCCTGCCCCGAATGCTCGGGGCTCGGGACGCGCCGCGAAGTCAACGCCGATCTGGTGCTGGGAGACCCGAGTCTCTCGATCCTCGAAGGAGTGATTCTCCCATGGGGCGAGCCGGCCGGGTACCTGCGCAAGGTCGTACTTCCGACGCTTGCCAAGGCGTTCAAGTTCGATCTCGATGCGCCGTGGAAGGACATCCCTGCTCCCGCGCGCAAGGCGATTCTCTACGGCGTCCCGGGGAAAACCCTCACGTATCAGTACCACAGTGAGAAGTGGCAGGGATCGTACGAGTCGGGCTGGACGGGCGTTTTGAAGCACGTCGAGAAGCGCTACCGCGAAACCGCGTCCGACAGCGTGCGCGAGCAGCTCGAGGAGTTCATGGTCGAGCAGCCGTGTCCCGCCTGCGGTGGACGGCGGCTGAAGCCCGAATCTCTGTCGGTGGTGGTCCACGGCAAGAATATCGGCGAGGTCGTGGCGCTGTCCGTGACTGACGCGCTCGAGTTCTTCCAGGGGCTGCCGCTCAAGCGCAACGGCGGACGCGGGCTCGACGCCGAAATCGCGAAGCCGATCCTCAAGGAAGTGATCGATCGTCTGCGCTTCCTGAAAAACGTCGGCCTCGACTATCTCACCCTCGAACGCTCGGCCGCGACACTCTCGGGCGGCGAGGCGCAGCGCATCCGGTTGGCGACGCAGATCGGCAGCCGGCTCGTGGGCGTGCTCTACATCCTCGACGAGCCGTCGATCGGATTGCACCAGCGCGACAACGCCCGGCTGCTCGAGACGCTGCACGAGCTGCGCGACCTCGGCAACACGGTGTTGGTCGTGGAGCACGACGAGGAGACGATTCGCGCCGCCGACGAGATCGTGGATCTCGGGCCCCGCGCCGGCCGGCACGGCGGCGAAGTCGTCGTGGCGGGGAAGCTGGCTACCGTGCTGCGGCATCCCGATTCCCTGACCGCGCGCTATCTCCGGGGTGAGCTGCGCATCCCGCTGCCCCCGCGGCGTCGCGTCGCCGACGGCGAGCGCGTGCTGCGCGTGGTGGGCGCACGCCAGCACAATCTCAAGGACCTCACGGTGACGCTGCCGCTCGGTCTGTTCGTCGCCGTCACCGGGGTCTCCGGCTCGGGCAAGTCCACGCTGGTGACCGACATCCTCTACCGGGCACTGGCGCGCCATTTCTACCGGGCGAAAGTGATGCCTGGCGCCCACCAGCGGATCGAGGGGCTGGAGCATATCGACAAGGTGATCGACATCGATCAGAGCCCGATCGGCCGCACCCCGCGCTCCAACCCGGCGACGTACACGGGGCTCTTCACCCCGATCCGCGAGCTGTTCACGTTCCTTCCCGAATCGAAGCTGCGCGGCTACGGGCCGGGGCGGTTCTCCTTCAACGTGAAGGGGGGACGCTGCGAGGCGTGCCAGGGGGACGGGCTGGTGAAGGTGGAGATGCACTTCCTCCCCGACGTCTACGTCCCCTGCGAGGTGTGCAAGGGTCGCCGCTACAACCGGGAAACGCTGGAAGTGCGCTATAAAGGAAAGAGCATCGCCGACGTGCTCGACCTGACCGTCGCCGACGCCCTCGACTTCTTCGAAGCGCAACCTCGCATCCGTACGAAACTGGAACTGCTGAATGACGTAGGACTCGGATACATCCACCTGGGTCAGTCGGCGACGACCCTGTCCGGGGGCGAGGCGCAGCGCGTCAAACTCGCGACCGAGCTCTCCAAACGGGACACTGGCCGCACGTTGTATATCCTGGATGAGCCGACGACCGGCCTCCACTTCGAGGATGTGCGCCTGCTGCTCGAAGTGCTGCACCGATTGGTGGACAAAGGCAATTCGGTGGTCGTGATCGAGCACAATCTCGACGTCGTGAAGACCGCTGATTGGGTGATTGATCTCGGCCCCGAGGGGGGCGGGAAAGGCGGCGAAGTGGTGGCGGCAGGATCCCCCGAGGATGTGGCACAGGAACGCGGCTCGTTTACGGGGCAGTATCTGCGCAAGGTGTTGCGGGTGGGGGACTGAGGCATAGGTTGCACGGCAGGCAGGAGGACGGAGCATGGGCAGCGAGTGGGCTCCAGCGGTCACATTCAGCGTTATCGCGCTTTCGATCTCCGCTGCGTTCGTGCTCCGCGGACCGGTGGGGAAGGCGCTCGCCCAGTGGATCGCGAGCTGGTCCACGCCGGAGCACAAGGCGATGGAGGCGGAGTGGGCCAGGGTTGCCGCCGCCAAATCCACCGGCGGGGCCGGCGTCGAAGTCGCCGACCTGCGTGACGTGGTGGACGATCTGCGGCACCAGCTCGCCGAGGTGCAGGAGCGCCTCGACTTCGCCGAGCGGATGCTCGCCAAATCGAGGGAAGCGGACCGCCTCCCGCCGGTGCGCTGACCCGTGGACATCGAAGGCATTCTCGCGATCATCTTTCTGTTCGGAGGTGGAGCGGTGGTCGCACTGGGATTCTCGCCGGTGGGCAGGGCGGTCGCGGATCGCATTCGCGGCAAGCACGCCCTGCCGGATATCGAGGATCTGCGCTCCGAGATCGCCGAGGCGCGCGACGCTCACGGCACGGAGCTGGAGCAGGTGCGCCAGGAGGTGGCGGAGCTGGCTGAGCGGCTCGATTTTGCCGAGCGGATGCTGGCGCAGCAGCGCGAGAATCCCCGCGTGGGTCCGGGAGGAGAACGATGAGCGGTGAGGAAGCAGTCGTCGCGCTCGTGTTCTTCGGCGGCGTGTTCTGGGTGCTTCGGCCCGTCGCCGGCGCACTGGCGAAGCGGATCGGCGGTGAAGTCCACCCGCCGCGCGTTCCCGAAGTCGATGAGGCAGTGCAGTCCGAGCTGCAGCGGCTGCGCGAGGATGTCGATCAGCTGGCGGAGCGCGTCGACTTTGCCGAACGCCTGCTCGCGAAGCAACGTGAAGCGCCGCGCATCGGGCAGGGCGGGTAGCGGTGGACCCCCGGTTCTTTATCGTGTTCGCAATGATTGGGGCGAGCGCCATCTTGATCCGTCCGCTGGTGACCGCACTGGCCGAGCGGATTCGGCACCGTCCCGAAGTCCCGGCCGCGGGGTCAGAAGAGCTGGTGGACGAAGTGCGGGCGATGCGGCAGGAGCTCGCCGAGCTGGCGGAGCGCGTCGACTTCACCGAGCGGTTGCTGGCCAAGAGCAGCGAAGCGGCCCGGGCGGGCTCGAAAGAGGGCTGAGCGATGGATCCTGGTGTGATCGGCGTCTTCATCCCGATCGTGGCGGTGGGAGGCTTTTTCGCCTGGATGATCTCCCTCTCACCAATGGGCAAGGCGTTCGCCGAGCGCTTGCGCAGCCAGACCAAGCGCGAGGACGACGGCGGCGACCGGGAGGAATTGCGCGCCACAGTGGAAGAGCTGCGGCGGGAGGTGGCGGAACTGGCCGAGCGGGTAGATTTTACCGAGCGGCTCCTGGCCAAGCAGCAGCCGGCGGAGCGGCTGCCGCCGGGCTCCAAGGTTTCCGGATGAAACAAGGATATCGAGGGCGGCGTAGATGATAGCGTTGATGGGCATGCTCCAGTCGCCGCCGGTGATCGTGCAGACGCCGCCACCGTCGATACCGGTGGACATGAATCTGTTGGTGAACCAGATCGTCCCGCTGGTCGGGATGGTCGTGGGTGTCCTCGCCGTTGTCCTGGTCGCCCGCTGGTTCTTCCATTCCCCGGTCGGCGAGGCGATCGCCGAGGGCATCCGGCTGCGCCGCCGCCGCCGCTACGGTCTCACCGAGAGCGCGGAGGAGCCGCGGGTCGCCGCGCTGGAA
>DATFSB010000214.1:0-14087 GCA_035262825.1 Gemmatimonadales bacterium
GCGGACCTGCATCGGCTGCTCGCGTCGATCAAGAAAGACTATCCGGCGCTCGACTACGAGATCAGCGTGCCCGTCCCCGGCACCGAGGAGGGCTGGTGCCAGGATCCGATGGAGATCGCCCGCGACCATCCACTGGTGACGGCGCTGGCCGAAGGGCATCGCCTGGCATTGGGCAGGGACGCGGTGGTGGGCGGCTGGGGCCGGCTCGGCAACGTGGGCGACGGCAACATCCTCGCCGCCGCGGGCATCCCGTCGCTGCAATACGGAGCGGGCGACATCCGCACCTACAAGGAATGGCCGACTCCGGACGAGCGCGTGCAGCTCGCGGACCTCGTCACCGCGGCGCGGGCCATCGCCTACGCGACGTACCATCTCTGTCGCTGAGCGGTGCCCAAAACGACTCGATGAAATGCGCGGCGTTTTCGGGATCGGTTCCGATGAATCCGATTTCAGGAATCTGCGGCGCTTCGGCGGGAAATGCCGCGAGCGTCGGCTGACTGCGAGAGCGAGCCCGATGCGCCGCACGGGCACCTCGGTGGAGGATGGCTGGCGAGAGTCTAACAGATGATGTTCGATGCGGCGGCAGAGGGGTGGGTGGGCAACGGCGAGTCCTGGTCGGCGTACGAATCGTGCAGGACGACGATCTATTCGATCGGTCGAGGAGCCCTGAACTCACCCGTCTCCTCGATGGCAACTTCGTAGCCGTCTAACCGCTCCGGTATTTGTCGCGCGATGCTCGGGGTGGCTTTGATGACGAAGATCTTGATACAGGGGCTGCCACGGCAGTCACCGATACCGACACCAGAAACGCCAGGGATGGACATCAGCTGACCCGCGTGCTCGTTGAGCACCTGGACAATGGACTTCGGCTGCATGAGTTCGACGCTCTTCACATCATACGCGACCAGCAGGAAAAGGACGCACAGCACGGCCATGGCCTTCCACCCGGCATCTCCGACGCGTGAGACGGCTCACGCCGCCTCACGCGCGCGGAAGCTTCGCTCGCCTCAAAAACTGATGGTCACGACATTCGAGCAGGTCGACGTCCCCGCTTCACAGACTTTGTAGGTGTAGGAGCCTGCGCCCCTCCTGTTGATGTTATCCGTGTAGGCGCCGTCATCGGCGGTGGAGGCCAGGAGAGCGCCGTTCCGCCAGACGTCGACATTGACTGAGGTTCCGGACGGAGACCACGTCAGGTCGGCCTTCTCCAGACCGTTCCTCTTGTATCCGACCACGGTCAGGCTGATGGGACCCCCTGACGAGACGGTGACGCTGTGCGAAGTCTGCCCGGTTGCTCCGCCGTTGTCGGTGACGGTCAGGGTGACGGTGTAGCTGCCGCCGGTGGCATAGCTGTGACTCACGGTGACGCCCGCGCCGGACGCTGTGTTCCCGTCACCGAAGTTCCACACATAGTTCTGGACGGTCCCATCGGTGTCCGAGGAGCCCGTGCCGTCAAAATTGCAGCTCAAACCCGTGCAGGCGGAGATGAAGCTTGCGGTCGGCGCGTTGTTCGTGCTGGCGCTGGCCGAGTCGATGGTCACGTCAAACCAGGCGAGCACGGCCTGGATGCGGTTGGCGAGGGTCCGCGTCGAACTCCCGGCGAACAGCAGGCCGACCGGATTGTTGCCGGATTGCGTGACGATCAAGGAACCGGAGTCGCCGCCCGCGCTGAAAGTGCCGCCACCGATCGCCAACTGGTTCACGTACCTGGCCGACTTCACGCAGAATGGTCCAATCGTGGCGTAACAGACGGTGACCGTCACGTTCACTTCACTGATCTGGCCCAACGTCACGCCGGTCGTCCGCCCCTCTTTCTTGACGGGCAGGTTCAATGTGCCTTCCACGGCCGTGCTCGTGGGGGTGTATCCGGATAGCGTCGAATTGCCGAGCATTACCGTCGACGATAAGGCAATCGCCGCATCGATGTCATTGTCGCCGCCACTGAAGTTGATCTCCTTGAAAGCGGCGAGCGTGCCGATTCTGTCCGCGGGATCCGTGCCCCCATCATAGGGCCCGGGCTGCAGAGCCCCGTCGCCGATACTGGCGTTGTTGCTGTTTGCGTAGACGTGGTTATTGCTCAGCGCATAGACGTTCCCCGAGGCATCCTTCACCCGGGCCGCGATGGTCCCCGCGGTGATGGCGGGATGGCCGGTCGAGACGCCGAGCGGCACCGGACGGGGGCAGAAGGTCTGCGCACAGCTGCTGGCGTAAAAGCGGCCAGTCACCACACGCTCCACGGGGACATTGTCTAGGGCCGCGGGCACGGCCACACCATGCGTCTCGACATAGACACGGATCACGGCCGCGCCACTGGCGTCGACGCCTACACCGCTGCCGGCGACGCCGGCAAGACTGAGGAGCAGGGGGTTATGCTTCTCTTGCGCCGCCATCGCGGTCGCGAGGCCCGGCGGCTGAGCGGCGGCAGTCGCGAACTGAGATCCGGTGAGCGCGACGAGAAGGCCGAGAGCAACAGCAAACGGGAATAATCTGCGCATACCAATCCTCCGCGATGCAGCTGTTTGTTTCTGTTCTCCGGGCGCGAGTGGTCTGTGCAATTTTCGGAACGCAATTACCGACACCCAAAGGTAGTGACCACGCTGAGCCAATTCGCAACGCTTGTCAAGCGTCGGGTTTCTTTCCAGCTGGAGCAAATATCCGGAAAGATCACCATCAACAACAGTGTCGGTTTTCTATAGAAGACCTATCCGGTAGACCTTCCCGGCCTGCTGAGCTTCAGCGATAGGCGGCGCAAGTGCCAAGGCGAGAACAACCGCGAGCCCGATCCGGCGCATCAGTACCTCGCTAGGGATGGGTGGCGGGAGTCTCGCAGACGATGGTGGTTCGCAGGAGCCCGCCGCGTTGGTCGAGCACGCTCGACTGTGAGTGCAGTCCGTCAAGGTGACTGATGTCGTTCCACGTGTGAAGGCTCCATCTATCACCAGAAACCGCCGTGCGTAACGACAACAACGGTTTGGTTGGAATGACGTTTCGCGATACTGCTTAAAACTTGCGCACTTCTTGGGGCGGGAGGCACCCCTCTGGACCGGCGCTCTATTCTGGTAGAAAATCCCGTGACACGTTGGTTGCCCGCGCTGTGCCTTACGAACTCCAGCGTGCTGCCATCTTGCGGTGCCGACGGCGGCCACCGCGTTGGATGCCACCCGGGTGACGTTCTGACGGAGAGCGACCGATGAAGATGATCCTGGCTTTGATCGAGCCGCAGCGCCTCAAAGAGGTGCGCCGGTCGCTGTCCGCGATCGGGATCTACAACATGACGGTATCGAGCGCCCTCGGTTGCAGCACGAACGCCCCGCCGGTGAAGGAGCGCTATCGTGGCATCGAGCAGGAGATGGATTTGTTCAAGAAGACGCGGCTGGAGATCGTCGTCAACGACGACCAGGTCGATGCCGTCATCGCCGCCATCTCCGCCGCCGCTCGCATGGAGCTCAAGAGAAATCACGGCATCATCTTCGTCTACGACGTCCTGCAAGCCGTGAAGGTGACCGGCGAGCGTGGCCCCGAGGTCGTCCAAGCGCGCGGCGAGGGCTAACCGGCAGCGAGTCCACCTCGCGAGCTGCTGCATTACAGAGGATCGTAGGCCAGCTCGCCGTGCTCGGCGAGATCCAGTCCTTTCTCCTCGGCCTGCTCGTCCACGCGCAGGCCCATCGTCGCATCGAGGACCTTGAGCAGGGCGAAGCCGACGACACCCGCGTACACGACCGTCGCGACCACGCCCACGAGCTGGATCGCCACTTGTGCCGGATTGCCGGCGAAGAGACCGTTGCCGCCGGCTTCGTTGACCAGCTTCGACGCGAAGAGGCCGGTGGCAAGCGCGCCCCAGATGCCGCCGACGCCGTGGATTCCGAACGTGTCCAGCGAGTCGTCGTAGCCGAGCTTCGGCCGTAGCTTCACCACCGCCAGATAACACGCCACGCCGGCCCCGACGCCGATGAAGATCGAGGAGACCGGGCTCACGAAGCCCGCCGCCGGCGTGATGCCGACCAGGCCGGCCACTGCTCCCGACGCGGCGCCCAGCACGTTCGGCTCGCCGCGGTCCCACCACTCGAGGAACATCCACGCCAGCGCGGCGGCAGCGGCGGCGACGTTCGTCGCGACGAACGCGACCACGCTCAGCTTGCCCGCGCCGAGCGCGCTGCCGGCGTTGAATCCGAACCACCCGAACCACAGGAGACCGGTCCCCAGCAGGGTCATCGTCAGGTTGTGGGGGCGCATGTCGTCGGAGGGATAGTGCAGGCGCCGCCCGATGAGCAGCGCGGCGACGAGCGCGGAGACGCCTGAGCTGATGTGCACGACGGTCCCGCCCGCGAAGTCGAGCGCGCCGAGGTTTCGCAGCCAGCCGCCCGCGCCCCACACCCAGTGGGCCACCGGCACGTATACCAGCGTGAACCACAGCATCACGAAGACCACGAACGTCTTGAACTTCATCCGCTCCGCGAAGGCCCCGGTGATCAGGGCGGGGGTGATCACGGCGAACATCGCCTGATACATCATGAAAGCCTGATGGGGGATGGTGGCCGCATATTCCGGATTGGGCTCGAGCCCCACGTGTCGCAGGCCGACCCACTCGAGGCCCCCGATCAGTCCGCCCTTGTCGGGGCCGAATGCCAGACTGTAGCCATAGAGCACCCAGGCGATCCCGATCAGGCCCAGGCAGATGAAGCTCTGCATGATCGTCGCCAGCGCGTTCTTCCGTCGGACCATCCCGCCGTAGAACAGCGCCAGGCCGGGCGTCATCAGCATCACGAGCGCGGTCGATAGCAGCACGAACGCCGTGTCCCCGGTGTCGAGCTTCGGGGGCGCGCCGCCACCTTGCGCCCAGGCGCCGGTGCTCCATCCCATCGTGAGGATGCTCCACACCAAAAGCCCCCACCGAGTTCGCATGCGCATGGCGGTTTCCCCCTTTCTTGGGACGGCCTCGCACCGGACGGTGACAACGAGGGAGCCCTCGTCAGTCGAGGCCCTGCTTGTGTCGCCAGGTCCGCCACTCGTCGAGCCCGTCGTAGGCGGCGTACTTGTACGAGTCGGCGAGTGTCGGGTAGTTGTAAACGGCCCTGATGAACGCGTCGATGGTCTCGCCGCCCGCCATTGCGTGGGCGCCGATGTGGACCAGCTCCGAGGCAAGCTCTCCGATGTGGTGCACGCCCAAGAGCTTCTTGTCGGCGGGAGAGAACACGAGCTTCAGCATGCCACTCAGGTCCCCGATGATCAGACCGCGCGGGCTCTTGTCATAGTAGGCGCGCCCCACCAGATACGGGAGGCCGGCCTGCCGGCACGCCTCCTCCGACCTGCCAACCATCGAGATCTCGGGCACCGTGTAGATGGCCAGCGGCTGGATGGCCGAGACCTGTTCCTTGTAGCGGAGGTCGAATGCGTGGACCATCGCCACCCTCGCCTGCTCCATCGAGGTCCCGGCCAGCGCCGGGAACCCTACGACGTCGCCGGCCGCATAGATGCTCGGCACGCTCGTCTGATAGTGCTCGTTGACGAGGATCAGACCGCGCTGGCCGATCCGTACTCCCACCGCCTCGAGCCCCAGCCCCTCGATGTTGCTCTGCCGTCCGGCGGCAAGCAGCGCGATCTCACAGGCGATCTGCTCGCCGCTGCCGAGGATGAGGTTCACGCGCTCCGCGTTCCGGTCGACCTTGGCGACACGTTCGCCGAAGATGAACCGAAGGCCGAGCCGCGTCAGCTGACTCTGCAGCCGCCCGGCGATCTCCCGGTCGACGAACGGCAGCAAGCAATCGCCGGAATCCACCAGCGTCACCTGGACGCCTAGCGCCGTGAACATCGAGGCGTACTCGCTTCCGATCACGCCGCCGCCCACCACGGCCATGGTCTTGGGGATCGCCTGCATCCGGAGAATCGAATCCGAGTCGTAGATGCGCTCATTGTCGAACCTCACGCCCGGGGGGTGATACGGCGAGGAACCGGTGGCGATCAGGATGACGTCGGTGCGGTAGTCGTGCTCGCTGCTGCCGCCGGCGTCACGCACGCGCACCGTGTGGGCGTTGATGAGTGAGGCGACGCCATGGATGACTTCGATGCGGTGCCGCTGGAGGTTCCGCCCGATGATGGCGTGCTCGCTCTCGACCACGAGGCGTTCGCGATGCATGAGCTGCTCGACGGTCAGGCCGGCCGTGAACGAGTAGTCGAGTCCGTAGAGTCCGCGCTGGCGGAACCCGGAGACGTAGAGCGCGGTCTCGCGCAGGGTCTTGGACGGCACCGTGCCCGTATTGACGGCGGCGCCACCGAGGACGGCTTCACGCTCGACGAGCAGAACCCGCTTGCCGAAATAGGCTGCCTGGGCCGCGCCCTTCTCGCCGGCGGGGCCGGACCCGATTACGACGAGGTCGTACGACGACGTTGGCATCATTCCTCAGGGCCGAACCGGGGCCCCATCTTCGGCCGCGCAGGACGCCGATGTCAACCGAGGAGTCGCTTCGCCAGGGCGGACCCTTGGGCGCCGATCACGGGCGCACGGCAGTTCGGCAAATCACTTCAGTGGGGCTGGGCTCACAGTCGCCGTCCCAGTGAGCGGGGGTGTGCCGAAGCCAGTAGCGGTGAACACGTATGTGCCGTTGAGATCCGCAACTGTAAACGGCTTTGCCGCCCCTGACACACCAGAGCTATTCACGAACGGCAGGGTCACAAGCGCTGCCACGATGAGAAGTCATAGACGTCCTCTCATAGTGTCTCCCTTCTGTGTGACTGTTGATGTTTGAGTCACCGTCACGGCCGGCAATGTCCATTGCATTGGCAGCCCGTACCGTCGAAAAGACTTGCAGCCACGCGTCCAGGCGAATCAGCGCACTGCCCAGAACGGCCCGAAATGGACGCCGCAATCGGGTCGCCTCTCTGAGCATGGCGTTGCGCTGGGCCGCCGCAACCATCTCTGTATGACGGTCCTGAAGAAGCAGCATGAGCGTGTAATCGTTGAGATCCATATCCCGTTACTCCCAGCGGAGGTAATTCAGGTCCTCAGCTCAACGCTCGGGTGCGCAGTGTCCGTCGAGCTTCTGATTGGGCACCCGGACTGCGATATTTTCGGTAGTCAACTCGTCGCGTCGGGCCGCCCGGATCACGGCCCGCACTAGGGACCGCGGATGGCCATTGTGAGATCAGCCAAGGTTCGGCGATGCGCCGCAAGGAGGAGCGATGGGCGAGGCGCCGAGGCTCTTCCATCACCGAGTAAGACACCTCGAGCGATGAGGTGCCGCCCCTGATGTCGACCTGCAAGACCGGCGCTCTCCCGGTGTCTGAAATTGCAGGAGAAGATGAGTGAGGCGACCTATTGGACGCTGGGGCTACCGACGCCTGTATCATGCTGCGGAGCCTGCCGAGTGATGCCCGGGGAGCTACACACACTGCTTGAGCGCTGTCGGACCGACGAGGCGCCGGCATGGGAGCGCTTCGCTGGGTCAAGGTGAGAAGCCGCGTTGTTTTGGGCGGTATCGATAAGCTGAGCGACACCGACAGTGACGACGCGGTGGCCGAGGCGTTGAGAAGCCTGGTCACTATCGTCCGACGCGGTGAAATTCGCGGCGCCTCCCGCGCGCGAGCTTACCGCGGCGGCGACTCGGTAGTGCGTGGTTCGAGCTAACGCTGATCCCGAGAATGATCCGATCTCTGACGGTGGGCGATCTTCTTCCTCACCCGGACCTTCTTCTACGTCACCCTGTGTGGCGTCGCGATCCACGCCGTGACCATGAGCCTGCTGGGGCTATCCGAGCACGGGGGCCTTTTGGCGTACTACAGGTCGGAGCAATACCGAGACCTCGTACTGGGCGGCCGCTTCGTGGCGGCACTGGCGATTCTTACGCTCGTAAGCTTCCTCCTTAACTTTGTCCGACAGCTCAATCGGATGCTCGGCCCCGGGACGCTGATGAATCTCCTGCTGGGTCGTTATCATTGGCCCGTCGCCGAAGAGCGTATCTTCATGTTCCTGGATCTTAACAACTCCACCGCGATTGCAGAGGCGTTGGGCCCTCTGCGCTTCAACGATTTCAAGAACGACTTCTTTCACGACCTCGCGGAAGGATCGGGACCTCGCCCGGTACGGGATCGTCCCCGAGTTCAAAGCTGGCCTCCACGGCGGTCCCGTCGTCACCGCGGAGATCGGCGATATCAAGAAGGACATCGTCCACAGCGGCGACACGGCGATAGTGAGCGTCGCCCCTCTCTGTCGGCGACTCCGCCGGGTTCGGCGTCCGCAGATGCTTCCAGTGCTCGTACGGAAACTGGGACATTTTCGGTGCCCGGGCAAACGTGGGGCCCGGTGTCGACGTCATAGCGACACAGGGCGCAAAGCTGCCGCCGCTGAGCGGCGGCCGCGACGATGGGCGTGACCGGCCGCCACGGCCGGGCCGAAGGGGAGACTGTGATGGATCAGAAGAAGCGGAATCAGCTGAGTCGCCGTGGGTTGCTCGCCGGGGCGGGTGCGCTCGCGATCGGCGGGGCGGGATTGGCGAGCACGGTAGGCGCGGGTAGCGCCGTCGCGGCGCCGGGCGCGGGCGCGCCACAGCCGACGGCGTTTGGGCCGGTGACGGTCCGGGCCGGAGATCTGAGGTACGAGAACCTGGTGCGCGGCAACAATTTCCGGTTCGTGGGTCGACCCGACGAGATCCGGGTGGTCGGGTCCACCGATCAGGTGGTACGCGCGGTGTCGGATGCGGTGCGCTCGGGCCGGCGAGTCGCGGCGCGCAGCGGCGGGCACTGCTTCGAGAACTTCACCGCTGATCCGGCGGTGCGGATGTTGCTCGACCTGTCGCCGATGGACGCGGTCAGCTACGACGCCGGGCGGCGCGCGTTCGCCGTCCAGCCCGGCGCGACGCTCGCACGTGTCTACCGGACACTGCTCTGGGGCTGGGGAGTGACGATCCCGGCGGGCAGCTGCCCGGAGGTGGGCGCCGGGGGCCACATCGCCGGCGGTGGGTACGGGGTGCTGTCACGCAGATACGGCTCCGTGGTTGACCACCTGTACGGCGTGGAGGTGGTGGTGGTCAACCGGGACGGTATCGCCCGCGCGGTCGTGGCCACCCGCGCACCGGACGATCCGCACCAGGACCTGTGGTGGGCGCACACCGGTGGTGGCGGCGGCAACTTCGGCGTGGTCACCCGGTATTGGCTGCGTTCGCCGGGCGCCACCGGCACCGACCCATCCCGCCTGCTCCCGCCTTCGCCGCGAGAGATGCTGGAGTGCGTGGTCATCTGGGCGTGGGACGACCGGATGACCGAGCAGGCATTCACCGGGCTGCTGCGCAACTTCGGTACCTGGCACGAGCGCAACAGCGGCCCCGGATCGCCGTACGCCGGCCTGTACGCTGTCTTGATACCGGCCCACAAGAAGGCCGGTACCTTCCAGATGGTCATCCAGACCGATGCAGGCATCCCGAACGCGGACGACCTGGTAACCGACTTCGTATCCGCGGTAACCACCGGCACCGGTGTCAAGCCGGTCCTGAACACCCGACGGACGATGCCGTGGCTGCACGCGACCACCTGGCCCGGACTCGGCGAGCCCGGCACCGTGTTCAACCGCCGGTACAAGATCAAAGCCGGCTACCTACGCCGGTCGCTCACGGATCCGCAGTTGTCCGCGATCTACCGGAACCTGACGAATTCCACCGGTGGCTCGGGGAGCGGCATGGTGCTCATCGGGTACGGCGGTCAGGTTCGCGCGGTACCTGCCGGGGCCACCGCGATCGCCCAGCGTGACGTGGTCATGAAGGCGGTGTACCAAACGATCTGGACCGACGAAGCCGACGACGCGGCCAACCTGGCCTGGGTACGCAACCTGTACCGCGACGTGTACGCAGCTACCGGCGGGGTGCCCGTACCTGGAGAGGTCAGCGATGGTTCCTTCATCAACTATCCCGACACCGACCTGACCGACCCGGCATGGAACACGTCCAGCGTGCCCTGGCACACTCTCTACTACAAGGACAACTACCCGCGCCTGCAGCAGGTCAAGGCGCGCTGGGATCCGCGCAACGTGTTCCACCATGCGCTGGCGATCGAGCCGCCGGCCTGAGCCGGGACACGGCGCGGTGGCGTGACAGCCGGCGAACAAGCTCCGACCTCCTCGCGTGCGTCGACACATCAAGTGAGACAGTACCGAGCATGCTGGCGACCCACTTGACTGCGGGACGCCGGAGGAGTACCTGCTGGTGCATGGAGGACACTCCACCCGGCCAGGAAGAGGCCGCCGAGAGCGCCGTTGTCGCCCTCGGCGGTGATTCCAACCTCCTGAGGCCCCGACTTTTGTTGGGGCGCATAGCCAGAACGGGGGAGTAGCAGGCGCACCGTCGCCCACTCCCCCTCTTGCTTGTCTGAGGGGCTCCCACCTCTTGGGTTAGCGCGAACGTGCGTTTTTTCGAAGCGGCTCACCCCGTCCGCGACATGATCGACTTCGTGACGCCGATACTCATTGTGGCGTCGTAGGATAGCTGCGCTGCGTATCGATCGGACCTTGCGCCAATTCGATCTCGAAAGCATTGTGGAGGACGACATGCCGAGCGTCCGCGCCGACGACTTGACCGCGTTCGCAATCGCCGCGTACGAGGCGGCAGGCACGCCGCCGGAGCACGCGAAGATCGTCGCCGCTCACCAGGTGGGGGCTAATCTGGTTGGGCACGACTCGCACGGCGTGGTGCTGCTTCCTACCTATATCGACCGCATCGGTCGCGGCCACATCGTACCGGCCGCGCAACCTGAGATCTTGAACGAGTCGCCCACGACACTCGCGGTGAATGGAAGGTGGGGGTTCGGCCCGGTCATCTCGGAGTGGACGATGAAGCGCCTCGTGGCCAAGGCGCGGGATATGCGGATCGCGGCGGCAACGATTCGCGAGCAGAGTCACGTCGGGCGGCTCGCCGAGTATCCGCTGCTGGCCACGCGCGCGGGCTTCATCGGCCTGATGATGGCTGACTCCGGCCAGAGCGCGAAGGCCGTCGCGCCGTTCGGCGGCCGCGAGGCGCGACTCGGTACTAATCCGGTCTGCATCGCCTTTCCGAGCGATTTGCCTGGCCCGGTCTTCATCGACATGGCAACAAGTGCGGTGGCAGCGGGCAAGCTGAATCTGGCGCGGGCCCAGGGGAAGCCCATCCCGCTCGGCTGGCTGCTGGACAAGGACGGCAAACCTACCACGAATCCGAACGCGCAGCTCGAGGGTGGAGTGATGCTGCCGCTCGGCGGCCCCGAAGGGCACAAGGGCTATGGGCTGTCCTTTGCTGTGGAGACCCTGGCCTCGGTGCTTCCGGGCCTGGGCTTCGGAGTCGATCCGAAAGGGCGGCACAACGACGGCACGTTCATGCTCGTCGTCGATCCACGGGCTTTCTCGCCGACCGACTTCAAAGTGCAGGTCGAGGCGTTCGTGCGATACCTCAAGGCCACGCCTCCCGCGGACGGCTTCGACGAAGTCTTCTACCCCGGCGAGATCGAGTACCGCACCGAGCAACGCCGCCGCCGCGACGGCATCCCGATCGAAGACAAGACGTGGGGCCAACTAGGCGAGATCGCCACGCGCTTCGGAATATCCGCACCTCGACTAACGCCGCCGGCGTGATCGAGACAACTCCTCGCCGGCCGGATATCCGAACGGATTGGACGCCGGTGACTACACCGTCGATGCCGCGGCCGTCGCTATCGGCGAACCGGTCGCCAACCTCGCTCCAGGCGGCTCAAGGGAGAATGATTGCCTCCCCGGGGGAGACTCGAACCTGCCTAGTGGTCTACTTGTCGAGCCAGACCTTCTTGTAGAGGACCTTCCACTCGGCGTTGTAGACGTAGTCCTTCATCCACGGCTGAGCGACCTCGTAGAACGGCGAGCCGGAGACCGTGTTCCAGTAGAGCTTGTCGGTCATGAACTCTTGAAACTCCTTGGCAATGGCCTTGCGCTTGCTCGGATCCATTTCCCGGGCGTAGCGCAGGTAGTAGTCGTCGACTTTGGCGTCGACGTGGCGCGTGGTGTTCCACGCCGCGGTGCTGTTCGATAGGAGAGTGTTCTGGTCGAGGGTGAACAGGGACGCGAGATCTTCGATATACATGTCGAACGGTCCATCCTGCGTGGCCACATTCATCCAGGTCACCTTGTCGACCAGCCTGATGTTCACGGCCACCCCGAGGCGCGCGACCTGCTCCTTGATGACGGTGGCGATGACGTTGAACACGGACTTCTCGGTGTTCGTCATCAGCTCGAACGCCAGGGGTTTCTGCGGCCCGTAGCCGGCCTCGGCGAGCAACGCTTTCGCCTTGACCGGGTCGTAGGGGCACAGGTGCGTGACATCGACGGTGTCCGGTGTTCCCGGCGGGATGATGCCAACCCAGGGGGTCGCCTGGCCCTTGAAGGCGATCTTCACGATCTCTTTGCGGTCGATGCCGTAGCAGCCGATCGCCTTGCGGACTCGGATGTCGCTGAAGATCGGATGCGGCGCGCGGTCCTTAGACATGGGCTTGGCGTCCTTCGGGACTGTGACCTTCATCATCGCCACCATGGGCGTCGTCTCTTTCCCAGTCATGACCTGGGCCCGGGGATTTTGGGCTCTGAGCGTCTCGACGTGCTCGGGCGAAAAGTCGACGATGAAGTCGATCTCTCCGGCCTTGAAGGCCGCCATCTGAGTGATAGGGTCCTTGATCACGCGGATCACGACGCGGTCCAGGTAGGGGAACCCCTGATCGTAGTACCTGTCGAAGCGATCCATGACCAGGTGGCTGCCCTTCACCCACTCCACGAGGCGGAAAGGTCCGCATCCAACCACCGCCTCCGGCTTCCCGCTCCGCCGGTCCTCGAGCGAGTACTTCTGGGTGGCGGTTGGCGAGTAGAACACGAGCCCCATGCGGTACGCGGCCAGCATGTGTAGCATGAACCCGTACGGCTGCTTCAGTCGGATCTGGACTGTGTACGGATCGAGGACCTCGACCGAGTGCACGTATTCGTAGTAGGTCCGCATGCTGGACCTCGTCGCGGGGTCCATGATGCGGTCGATGCTGAACTTGACGGCGGCAGCGTCGACCCTGGAGCCGTCGTGGAACAGGACGTCCTTTCTCAGCTTGAACGTGTAGAGGAGCGCGTCGGCAGAGATCTGCCAGGATTCAGCGGCGTCCGGGACGAACCTGCCGTCTGGCGTGATCCCGAGAAGGCCGCAGCCGATGTTCATCGCGACCCAGTTCAACTCGTAGCCGGGCGTGGTGTGGAAATCGAGCGCGGAGATCTCGTTGCCGTACGAGACGCGTAGCGTGCCGCCGCGCTTGGGCGTCTGAGCTTCCGCGACGAGACTTGGCGCGACGATCGCCCAGCCGAGTGTGGCGAACGCGAGGACGGGACGGAGCAGGCCGTGTCGTGGGTGCATGGCGTCTTCCCTCCCAGCGCTGAACGGGACGGTCGGACCGGCGTTCCCCGACAAAGGTCGGAGCGTACTCTACAGGAAACCCCCCGAACGTCAACAGCCGTCCGGCTGTCGCCCGCGGGCGGACCCTCTCTTGACCCTCATTGTTCGGTGGGGCTACGCTCGCTCAACGGCGCCGCGGGGGCCCGTTCCGAGCTACCGGGGCGAAGGGGGAGGACTGACGATGAAGCTCTCCGACATCAAGTCGTCGGAAGCCGAGCTGCAAGACTACTACGCGCAGCTCCGATCCCAACACATCACGCCCGCCTGGATCGGGGGCGGTATCACCCGCGAGCCCAAGAGCAAGGCCGTGCCCTGGGTGTGGCGCTGGCGCGACTTGCGTCCTCAGGCGATGCGGGCGGCGCAGCTCGTCGGCACCGAGCAGGCCGAGCGCCGCGTGCTCAGGCTGACGAACCCCGAGCTGCCCGGCCTGTCCGCGAGCAACACCATGGTCGCGAACATCCAGATCGTGATGCCCGGCGAGATCGCGCGCGCCCATCGCCACTCGGGCTCGGCACTGCGCCTGATCATCGAGGGCAAGGGCGGCTATACGGTCGTCAACGGCGTGCGCCTCCCGATGGCCCCCGGCGATCTCGTGCTGACGCCGAACTGGACCTGGCACGATCACGCCAACGATACCGACGGGCCGATGATCTGGCTCGACGGTTTGGACACGCCGCTGGT